>CAYTVQ010000189.1:0-5693 GCA_964441615.1 uncultured Caulobacterales bacterium
GACATCCTCATCGTCGGCGCCGGAGTCGCGGGGCTTTACACCGCGCTGAAACTCGCGCCCCGTCCCGTGACCGTGCTCACGGCGCGCCCGCTCGGCGAGGCGAGTTCCTCCGCCTGGGCGCAGGGCGGCATGGCGGCGGCGGTCGGACCTGACGACAGCGCCAAGCTCCATCTTGCCGACACGCTCGGGGCCGGAGCGGGACTCGTCGATGCGGAGGCCGCAACGATACTGGTCGAGAGCGGCGCCTTCGCGGTCGAGGAACTGACGCGCTTCGGCGTCGCCTTCGACCGCAACGCCGACGGCTCGTTGAAACTCGGGCGCGAGGCCGCGCATTGCCGCGACCGCATCGTGCATGCGACCGGCGATCGCGCCGGCGCCGCCATCATGGCGGCGCTGATCGCGGCCGTGCGCAGGGCGGCGCACATCACTGTCCTCGAGCGCGTCGTCGTTGAGGATCTCCTGCGCGACGACCATGGCGCTGTGGTCGGCGTCTTGGCCTATGACGTCGCGAAGGGCGCGCGCGTCGCCATGACGGCGGCGGAGACGGTGCTCGCGACCGGCGGACTTGGCGGGCTCTACGCCGTCACCACCAATCCCGCGCCGGCGCAGGGGCATGGTCTCGCCTTCGCGGCCCGCGCAGGCGCAATCATCCGCGATCCCGAATTCGTGCAGTTCCATCCGACCGCCCTCGACATAGGCATCGATCCCGCGCCGCTGGCGACCGAGGCCTTGCGCGGCGACGGGGCGGTGCTGGTGAACAGGGACGGGCGGCGCTTCATGCCGGACTATCACAGGGGCGCCGAGCTTGCGCCGCGCGATGTCGTTGCGAGGGCCGTGGAGGCTGAGCGCGCCTCCGGGCGCGGCGCCTATCTCGACGCCCGTGAGGCGGTCGGCGCAAAATTCCCGGAGGCGTTCCCGACTGTCTTCGCCGCCTGCAGGCGCGCCAATATCGATCCGATTACGGAACTGTTGCCGGTCGCCCCCGCCGCGCATTATCACATGGGCGGGGTCATGACCGATCTCGACGGCCGTTCGAGCCTTGCAGGACTGTCCGCCGTTGGCGAAGTCGCCTCGACCGGCGTTCACGGCGCCAACCGCCTCGCCTCAAATTCCCTTCTCGAAGCCGTCGTGTTCGGCGCGCGCATTGCGGATCGGCTGCGCGAGGCTTCGCTGAAGACGCCGAAGAAGGCGTATGCGCCCGCCGATCGCCTGCCGCTCCCCTCGCGCCCCGCGCCGGCGGCTGCGATGTCGATCCTGCGCGCCGCCATGTCGAAGGGGGCGGCGCTCACCCGCACCGAGCAGAGTCTCCTTGAGACCATCGACGTCATCTCGGCGCTCCGCGAGCAGGGCGGGATGACAAGCGGGCTCAAGAGCGCGCTCGCCACCGCCGAACTCATTGCCCAGGGCGCGCTCGACCGCGAGGAGAGCCGCGGAGCGCATTATCGCGCGGATTACCCGTTCACGGACGATGAACGCTTCCATACGGAGCTCTCGGTGGACGTGTCGGAAATCGAGATGGAGGCTGTGTGAATCCCCTTCTCATCGAGGACGCTGTGCGCCGCGCCCTCGCCGAGGATCTTGGCGACGCGGGCGACATCACAACGGCCGCCTGCATTCCGGCGCAGGCGCGCTCGAAGGCCGTTATTGCGGCGCGCAGGGCCGGCGTCATCGCCGGGACTGATCTTGCCAGCGCAACCTTCAGGCTGATCGATCCTGCAATCGCAGTCAGTGTCGAAAAGGTCGACGGAGCCCGCGTCGCGGGGGGCGATGTCGTGATGAGGCTTGAGGGCCCTTCTCGCGGCATCCTGACCGCAGAGCGCGTCGCGTTGAATTTCCTCGGGCGTCTCTCCGGCATAGCGACGGCGACGGCGGCGCTGGTCGAGGCCGTCAACGGAACCAAGGCGAAGATCGTCTGCACGAGGAAGACGACGCCGGGCCTGCGCGCCTTCGAGAAGCACGCCGTCAGATGCGGGGGCGGCGTCAATCACCGCTTCGGTCTCTATGACGCCATGATGATCAAGGACAATCATATCGTCGCCGCGGGCGGCGTTGCGAAGGCGCTGCGCGCCGCGCGCGCAGCGGCTGGTCATCTCATTAGGATCGAGATCGAGGTCGACGGGCTCAACGGCCTCGAGGAGGCGCTCGCCGCCGGCGCGGACGTCATTCTTCTCGACAACATGTCCGTCGATGACATGAAGCAGGCGGTCGCGCTCAACCGCGGGCGCGCCATCCTTGAAGCTTCCGGCAACGTGACTCTCGCAACCGTGCGCGCCATCGCCGAAACGGGCGTCGATATCATCTCGTCGGGCGCCATCACCCACTCGGCGCCCGTCCTCGATCTCGGGCTCGATTTTCTCTCTTAAGGGGCGGTCGGCTTCAGCCGTCCGCCGATCCGGATTGCTTCGGCCCTTGTCGCGAGGCCTGTCCTCGCGTCGGTTTCGACGAGGAATCCGCAGATGGTCGCCTCGCCTGCTGCGGGGACCATGCGGCCCTGCTGCATCTTGGTCGTGAAGCGATGCAGCGGCTCCGACTTTTCCATGCCGATGACGCTGTCATAGTCGCCGCACATGCCGAGATCAGTCATGTAAGCCGTGCCGCCCGGGAGTATCTGATCGTCCGCTGTCGGAACATGGGTGTGCGTGCCGAACACCATGCTGGCGCGGCCGTCGAGAAAGTGTCCCATGCCGTATTTTTCGCTGGTCGCCTCGGCGTGAAAATCGACGACGATCGCTTCCGCCTCGCGCCCGAGCTTGACCGCGGAGAGCTCGCGCTCGACCGCGGCGAAGGGATCGTCGATGGGCGGCATGGAGCGCTGGCCCTGAACGTGGAGCACGAGGACTTCCGCGCCATTCCTGGCGCGGTAGAGCCCCGACCCTCTTCCGGGGTTGCTGGGCAGGAAATTGACGGGGCGCAGCAGCCGCATCTCGCGGTCGAAGATGTCGAGCTCCTCGCGCTGGTCGAAGGCGTGATTGCCGGTGGTGATGGCGTCGGCGCCGGCGTCGATGAGTTCCTCGACGATTCGCGCGGTGACGCCAAAGCCGCCGGCGGCGTTCTCGGCGTTGACGAGCACGAAATCGAGCGCCAGCGACTTGCGCAAGGCAGGCAGGCGCTCGAGCAGTGCGAGCCGCCCGGATCGTCCGACCACGTCGCCGAAGGCGGCGATGCGCATGCCAATCCTTTCGCTGATGCGGGCGACGCCGCCGTCAGTCCTTCACTGCGCCGTTCGGAACGCTTCGCGCTCCGTCACGATCCAGTCGAGCCTCTGGTCTAGGGGGCTTGAGGGAAGGGCGTCAACTTCCTGCGCGCCATAGCCGAATCCGACAGCGAGGACCTCGCCCTCCGCGCGCAGGGCGGCGAGCGTGCGGTCATAATAGCCGCCGCCATAGCCGAGCCGATCACCTCGGCGCGTGAAGGCGAGGAGCGGCGTCACCACGATGCCAGGGCGGACGACGGGCGCCTCCGGCGGCGGCGTCATTGCGCCATGGCGGTCCGGAACCAGCGGCCCGGCGCCGTCATGAAGCCGGAAGACGAGCGGCGCCTTCTTCGATCCTGTTACGGGCAGGACAAGGCGTGCGCCGCATTCGCGCAGCGCCGCGGCGAGAGGGCCGGTGTCGAGTTCGTCCCGGATCGGATGATAGAGTGCGACGGCGATGCCGTGTGGGAGCGGAACGCGTGCAAGAAAGTTCGCCGCCGCGTGGCGCGCGGCGTCCGGTCTCGTTTCTGCGGCGCGCCGGCGCTCAGCCTTCATCCTTTCACGGATGACAGTTTTCGGATTAAGGAAGGCGGCGATCGGCGGCAGCATGTCCGGCCTCCTCAATCGATGCGGACGGCGCCGCTCATGGCCAACCGAAGATCAGCGCCGCCCTGGCCGTCGGACTCCTGATTCGCCCTGGACCCTAAGGACCAGGTGGGCGCCGCGTGATGGGGACCAGGGTCCCCGCCAGAGGCAGCTCCCGTTCTGAGAGATACGGCCCCGGGGAAAGTCGTCCTGACGCGCCGGGCAGCCATGCGAAAATAGGAGGCGCGCCCGCGCCCGTAAAGGGGCGGCCGGGGCGCACGTAAAAAATGTTTGACATCTTCCGGCGCCGCCCCTATGTAAAACATGTTGTACATGTTCCGTGTAGGGAGGGGTAAGTGACGAGATCAGAGTTGAAGGCGGCGCTGTCGCTTCTGGCGCTGGGCGCCGTGTATTGGTGGTTTCAGATGCGCCTGCTCGACGGCTTGGCCGTCGTCGATCAGCCGGCCTCGAAGCTCCTGTGGGTCTATTTTGTGGTGATCGCGGCGGCGACCATCGCCGAAATCCTGATCGCGAGTTCTGTCAGGCTCGCCTCCGGTGGAAAATCGGTCGAGAAGGACGAACGCGATCTCGCCATTGAGGCCATGGCCGGGCGCAACGAGCGCTATTTCATCATAGCGGCCGTCAACGTGCTGATCTGGCAAGCTTTGTGGGAGGGTGCGATGGAGCGGCATCTCCTGCCGCATGTTGACCTAACCTCGCTGCCGACGCTGTTCTTTGCGCTGTTTACCGTGCTGTTCGCCGGCGAGGCGGTTCGGCTGGCGTCCATCCTCGCGCTCTATCGATTGCCGTTCACGCGTGGCTGAGCGCGCCAAAGGCAAGATCGTCAATTCCATTCGCGAGCTCCGGCTCAAGGCCGGGCTCACCCAGGCGGAGCTGGCCGATCGCGTCGGGGCGACGCGGCAGACCATCATCGCCATCGAAGCCGGAAAATATGCGCCGTCTCTCGAACTGGCGTTCAGGATTGCGCTCGAATTCGGGGCGCCGTTCGAGGATGTTTTCCAGTTCAGGCAGTAAGGCCGCGAAAGGCCAGAACCCCGACCTGCGTGTCGCCATAAAAGCGGCGGTCCATGTCCTCGAAGCCCTGAGCGCCGGCTGGCGTTTCGCTCTTAGCCTGCTCCACGACGACAAGCGCGCCGGGAGCAAGCCACGCGCCCGCGGCGAGCGCTTTGAGGCTCGGCGCGCACAGGTCCTTGCGGTAGGGCGGGTCGAGAAAGGCGAGGGTGAAGGGGTCTCCGAGGCCCGCCGGCTTCATTCCGAGGTCGATCGCCGAACGGCGGTGAAGGCGGGTCGCGCCGAAGAGGCCGAGCGTCTCGATATTGTCGCGAATGGCGCCCCGCGCCGCGGCGTCGGTCTCGACAAAGAGGCAGAAGCTCGCGCCGCGCGACAAGGCCTCCAGGCCGAACGCCCCGGAGCCGGCGAACAGATCCACGACACGCGCCCCCGTCATGGCGAAGTCCTGGCGGTGCGCAAGAAGATTGAAGACTGATTCGCGCGTGCGGTCGGCGGTCGGCCGCGTCGCCGCTCCCTTCGGCGCCGTGATGCTCCGACCCCTGAATGTTCCGGCGATGATGCGCATGATGTATCCGCCCCCGAGCTTATCGCTCATAGCGGGATCCAAATGAAGCCTGCTTGGGGCCGCGGGCGCCGATAAAATTCGCGCGTTAACGTAAACCCTTCACGACCAATAAATGAAAAAGGTCCAGTTTGTCTCACACTTCAATTCAAGTTTTATCCTGTCTGCTTGCGGGGGCCGCCAGAACTGGGGGCCTTGCGGGGAGCATTCATGGCGGCGTTCCGCCCGGTCGAAAGCCAGTTCCTCATCATCGCGGCGAGGACCGCGCAGGAGGCGATGGACATCGCCGCGCGCGCTTTCGGCGTGACCATCCCCGAGATC
>CAYTVQ010000190.1:0-5655 GCA_964441615.1 uncultured Caulobacterales bacterium
AAAGCCTTGCGCTCCATGGCGTATCTGAGGCCGCATTCGAGAATGCGCCGCGCATAGCCGACGCAGGCCGCCCCGACGGAGAGACGGCCGTTGTCCAGCGACTGCATCGCCGCGAAAAAGCCCTTGCCTTCCTCGCCTCCGAGCAGCGCCGAGGCGGGCACACGCACGTCCTCGAGGACGATGTCGGCGATCTGCGCGCCCTCCTGCCCCATCTTCTTGTCCGGCGCGCCGATGGAAACGCCAGGGCTTTTCATTGGTACGAGAAAAGCGCTGACATGCGCGTTCTTCGGGAGAGTCTCGGCCGAGGTGCGCGCCATGATGAGGCCGAGATCCGCAAACGGAGCATTCGTGATGTAGCGCTTGGTTCCATTCAGGACGTAGCTGTCGCCGTCACGGACGGCGCGGGTCCTGAGCGCCGCCGAATCCGAACCTGAATCCGGTTCGGTCAATCCGAAGCAGGCGACGGCGCCTTCGGCGAGGCGCGGCAGCCATTCCCGCCGCTGCGCTTCGGTCCCGCATTTCAGCAGCGCCGTCGCCGTCATGCCGATATTAATGGTGATGATGGAGCGGAAGGCGGGGGCGGCCCAGCTGATCTCCTCGACGAAGCGGATATACTGGCTGACATTCATGCCGGCGCCGCCATAGGCCTCGGGAATGGTCACCCCGAAGAGCCCCATCGCCCGCATCTCGGCAAGAATGTCGTCGGGCACGCGATTCTTTTCGATAACGTCCTTTTCGGCGGGCACGAGCCGCTCGTGCACGAAGCGGCGCAGCTGGTCGACAAAGGCGTCAAAGACGTCGGCGGGCATTCCGGCGTTGGTCATTTCGGCGGCTCCGGGTTTCGGGGTCTTTGTGGCACGGGGCGCGGCCGGCGATTAACCGCGAAGCGCAGCAGGCGCCGGCAATTTCTCGATTTCCCCGTCCGATCGTATGGAGCGGGCGGCGGGAATCGAACCCGCACGAGAAGCTTGGGAAGCTTCCAGGCTACCACTACATCACGCCCGCGCCCCACCCATGCTCTGGCCGGCGGCCGGGATAAGTCAAGGGACAGGGGCGGGGTCCCCGAGAGAAACACAGGGGCGGGCCCCTTTCCCCCTTTTCTCGAATCGCGAACCTCTCCACATCTTGACCGGCGCCGCCCCGCCGGCGCCCTTTTTCGCCGGCAGAGGTCGGCCCCAATTCCCTCCTTTGAGGGCGGGAACGAGTAAAGGAGACACGCTCATGCTGAGACTTTTCGCGCCGGCGCTGGTCGCTGCGCTCCTCTTCGCCGGCGCGCCCGCCGAGGCGAAATCGAAGCGCGAGAAGGCCGAAAATCTCGTCGCCAAGGCGGCGGAGACGACCCAGTATTTCACCACCGACGATGCTTTCGAGCCGCTCTGGTCGCTCGCCGGCAGCGCCAAGGCCATGGTCATCGTGCCGCGCCAGATCCGGGGCGGCTTCATCTTCGGCGGCGCCGGCGGCAACGCCGTCATGCTGGCCCGCAATGACGACGGCTCGTGGTCGCAGCCGACCTTCTTCACCATCGGCGCCTTCTCCTTCGGCTTCCAGGCCGGCGCCGAAGCCTCGGAGATCATCCTCCTCGTCATGACCCAGCGCGGCATGGAGCACCTGCTCTCGACCAGCGTGAAGCTCGGCGGCGACATTTCCGTCGCGGCGGGGCCCATCGGCGCCGGGGCCAAGGCGCAGACCACCGACATTCTCGCCTTCGCCCGCTCGCGCGGACTCTATGGCGGCGTCAGCCTTGAGGGCGCTGTCCTTAAGACGCGCGGCGACTGGAACAGCGCCTATTACAACGCGGATGTCTCGCCGCCCGACATCATCTACAAGCAGCGCGCCTATAATCCGCAGTCGGCGAACCTGCAGAACGCCGCCGCCGGCCTCGCGGCGCGCAACCGGGGCGCGATGGTGGCGCCGGTGCGGCCGCAATATTCGGCCGCGCCGCAGCCGCTGGTCCCTGCCGCGCCAGCGCCGAACCAGGACCAGTATGATGATGACGCGGCCTGGGCTGCGCCGGTGAAATCCGACTGACGCGCTACACTCCTGACTGCGACGGACGGCCCTTGTCGATGCAAGGGCCGTTCGTCATTCCGGACAGCTGAAGGAACTCTTGAGATGCCCGAGGGTCCCGGCGCGCCGCCGAAATTCTCTGATCCCATGATCACCGCTGCGGGCGCGGCGCGGGCGCATGCGTCCTTCGTCCGCCTCGAGACGCTATGGGTGAACACCGGAACCCTCTGCAACATCGAATGCGGCCATTGCTATATCGAGTCCGGGCCGGCCAATGACCGTCTGATCTATTTCAGCGCCGAGGACCTCGCGCCATTCCTCGAAGAGGCGCGCCGCATGGGCGCTTCTGAAGTCGGCTTCACCGGCGGCGAGCCCTTCATGAACCCGGAGATCATCCGGATGGCGCGGATGAGCCTTTCCGCCGGCTTCGCCGTTCTCATCCTCACCAACGCCATGCGGCCGATGATGCGGCCGAAAGTTCAGGAGGGGCTGCGCGGCCTTCAACGCGATTTCGGCGACAGGCTGACCTTGCGCGTCAGCCTCGACAGCTGCGAGGCGGCCGCGCATGACGCCGAACGGGGCGAAGGAGCATTCGGCGAGGCGCTTGGAGGCCTCAAATGGCTGTCCGCCAACGGATTTCGAATCGCTGTCGCCGGACGCAGGGCCATGAACGACAACGGCGCCCGGGCGGCTTATGCGGCGCTGTTTGCGCGCGAACGCCTGCCGATCGACGTCGATGACCCTGCGGCGCTGGTGCTTTTTCCCGAAATGGATCCGCGCGCCGATACGCCCGAGATCTCGACGGCCTGCTGGGACATACTCGGCAAGGCGCCCGAGAGCGTGATGTGCGCCAGCTCGCGCATGGTCGTCAGACGCAAAGGCGCTTCGCGCGCGACCGTGCTCGCCTGCACGCTCATTCCCTATGACGAGCGCTTCGAACTGGGTGCGACGCTCGCTGAAGCGTCGCGGGCCGTGAGCCTCAATCATGCGCACTGCTCCCGCTTTTGCGTGCTGGGCGGCGCCAGTTGTGCGCCGCACGCATGAGCGGTGAAACGGCCATGGAGGAGCGCGGCGCGTCAGGCGCGCGGCGGATGTCGCCGGCCGCCGCCCGGAACCGTTACCCCATCCGCGAGGTCTTCCTCGCGCATATGCCGCAGGCCGGCGCCATTCTCGAAATCGGCTCGGGGACGGGCGAGCACGCAGTCCATCTCGCCGCCGCCCTGCCGGAGGTCCGATGGTTTCCCGGCGACCCGGACGCCGATGCGCGCGCCTCCATCGCCGCATGGATTCGTCATTCCGGACTGCCCAATGTCGCAGCGCCGCACGCGCTCGATGTCAGTAACGACGGCTGGGAAAGCGCCGTTACAGAGGCGATTGCGGGCGTCGTCTCGATCAACATGATTCATATTGCGCCCATTGAGGCGGCGAGGGGACTCATTGCCGGCGCTGGCAGGCTGCTTAAGTCCGAAGGACGATTGTTCCTCTACGGACCATTTTCGCGGAACGGCGCACATACGGCGCCGTCCAACGCCGAGTTCGACGCAAACCTCAAGTCGCGTGATCCGCGATGGGGCGTGCGCGACCTTGAGGGCGACGTTCTGCCGCTCGCCGCTGGGGCCGGATTCGGCCTCGCCGCCGTCGTCGCAATGCCAGCCAATAATTTCTCGGTGATATTCAAGCGCGCCTGAAAGCCGTCGCTACTCGCCCGGCTTCACTTTGAGTTCCGGCATCAGGCAGGCGTCGGTTTCGGCCTCGCCGTTCTTGACGCGCGCCTTTACGCGGTAGCTCGACGCATAATTGAAGGAGACGCCGCAACGCTGCGGATTGACGAAGTGCCAGACTTTCATCGGCGTCTTCGCTTCGCCCTTGATGGCGCGCGTCACACGAAAGAGCGTGGCCTGGCGCGGCGCCACGGCCCCGCCGTCGGGCGTCGCGGTGAGCAGCGCATCGATCGCCACGCCCTCGAATTCGATGTCGGCGGGCTTCGGGTCGGGGGCGCAGGCGCACATGAAGGGCGCATCGGCGGGAGCGAGCATAAGGGCGGCGAACAAGGCGATCATGGGCGCGGAATCCCTACCGGAAGTGCTTGGAAAGCTTCAGTCCCTGACCCTGATAATGCGAGTGCGCGCCTTCGCCGTAAAGGCGCCCGGGGCGGGCGGCCATGCGTTCATAAGCGAGCCGCGCGACAAGCTGGCCGTCTTCGAGCACGAATGGCGCGTCATGGCTTCTGACCTCCAGCACGGCCCGGCTGCCGCGGTCCCAGCCGAACCCTGGATCGAAGAAGCCGGCGTAATGCACGCGGAACTCGCCGAGGCCGGGGTCTATCGGCGTCATTTCGGCGGCGACGTGGGGCGGCACCTTCAGAGCCTCACGCGAGGCAAGGATGTAGAATTCGTCTGGATCCAGAATGATCATGCCTGACTTCGGCGCGGCGATCGGCTCGAAATAGTCCTCCGCGGCGAGCGCGCCCTGTCTGTCGATGTCGATCAGCGCAGCATGACGGCGGGCGCGCCATCCGACCGTCTCGCCCGGCGCTCCCCCGAGCTTTACAGACAGGCCGAGGCCTCCTGTAATATCCGCCGGCGCGTCAATGAGCGGCGTTTGTGCATGCAGCGCGTTCAATTCGGCGTCGTCCAGCCGGCAGTCTCCGCGCTTGAAGCGAATCTGGTTGAGGCTTGAGCCCGGGCGGATGACGATAGAGAAAGTTCGTGGGCTGATCTCGGCGTAAAGAGGGCCTTCATAGCCGGCCGGAGCCTCGTCGAAGGCGGCGGCGCCATCGACGACCAAGCGCACAAAGACGTCGATGCGTCCTGTCGAACTCTTGGGATTGGCGGCGCACTTGATGTCCTCAGGGAGCTTCAGCCGCTCGGCGAGTTCGACGACATAGACGCAGCCGCGCTCCAAGATGGCCGGCCGCGTCAGGTCGAGTTCGTGCATCAGGAGCCCCTCCTCAAGGCGCGAGGCGACGCCCCTCCCGCGCGAGGGGAGAAACGAAGCGCGCGCGCGCCATGCGCGTGCGCCGACAGTGAGGTCCATGCTCGCCGGCTGAATCTGGCGGGGGTTGAGGCCGCCCGGCGCAACGATGGCGCCGTCCGCGACCAGAGCCTCGATGTCCTCGGCGGGGATCACGCCGTCCGGCGCAGGCCGCGTCATGTTCAGGCGCCTTCCATCGCTGCTCGGAAATGCGATAGCCTCGGCTTCGAGGCGGCGGGGGTTGTCCCATGTATGAGCGCGTGACGAGGGGAATCCGCATCAGCGTGCGGCCGAACTATCTTGAAAAGGAATCGGATCCGGAAGACGGCCGCTTCGTCTGGTCCTACACCGTTCGCATCCATAACGAGTCTCATGACACGGTTCGCCTGCGCACGCGCTACTGGCGGATCATCGACAATGCGGGCGCCATGGAGGAGGTCCAGGGCGTCGGCGTCGTCGGCGAGCAGCCGACCTTAAAGCCCGGCGAGGGCTTCGAATACACGTCCGGCACGCCGCTCGGAACCCCGTCCGGCATGATGCACGGGCGCTATATCATGGAGACCGCGGAGGGCGAGCGCTTCGAGGCCGAGATTCCGGCCTTCTCGCTCGACAGCCCGCACGAGCGGCGGAAGCTGCATTGAGCGCCGTGAATGGCGAGAAGTGAATCGTGAATGG
>CAYTVQ010000191.1:0-5638 GCA_964441615.1 uncultured Caulobacterales bacterium
CTCGAACCTCAACGCCATTGCGCTCAAGCCGGCGCCGATCAACGCGCGGCAGATCACGGAAGAAGTTTACCGAACTGCGCATGGCGTCGAGCGCGCGCTCAAGCTTGATATCTTGCGGAGCGGGGTAAAGTCCCGCTTCGATGTTGGCGCGATCCTTCGCGAATAGCTGCAAGAACGCCGCGCGGATACGCTGCGGATCGCCCTCCGGCGCCTGCGGTTGAAACTTGGGTTCGCCGGGGCGATTGAACGGCCCCGAGAGCCGCCGCGCTAGAATGTATTGGCTCGCGTACCAAGCCACCCGCGCGCCCTGCGCGGCAGCGTAACGGGCGCGGGAGAGGTCGCGATCGAAGACTTCCAGGAAGGCGGTGGTCTCCGGAAACTCCTCCGGCGGACGCTTGTCGCAATACCGCGCCGTGATCTCCAGCGAGCCGAACTTCACCGGCTCGCCGATATTCGCAGTCAAATCCCTGTAGCGCGCCGTAATCTTGTCGAGCGCCCGCACCGTGACCGAAACCGGCCTTCGTTGCGGCGTTTCTTCAATGTCTGGAAACGGTTCCTCGGCTCCCTGGCTCAGCTCATCGAGTTCATCGACAGGCGCGACTGCGGGCGACGTCTCCGAACCGTGTGCGCCATCGTCCAGGGGCGGCGTCGCCGGCGCCGACTGTACGGCTGTCTCGGTCGAAGGGACCTCCGGCTCCTGCGCGAGAGCAAGGCTTGCAGCGCCGATCGCAGCGACGGAGGCAAACAGGAATCTTGAGAGCATGAAACCCCTACTCACTCTGCGGCGCGTCATCCTTCCGGGCGTTCGACGTAAAAGCCTGGACAGCGAGACCCAGCAGATCCACCGACCCTTGAGTTTGCGTGATCGCCGCGCCCTCCGCCAGCATAGCATCCGAGGCCCCCGGCTCAATCGAGATATAGGCCCCGCCGAGCAGGCCGTCCGAAACGACTTTCGCGATGGAATCCTCCGGAATTTTGACGCCCCTGTCGATCTGGAGGGCGACTTTCGCCTCATAGGTCGCCGGATCGAGGGCATGGCCGGCGACCGACCCCACTTTCACTCCGGCGATGCGGACCTCCGAACCGACGCTGACCCCGTCCACGCGCCCGAATACGGCGTTGAGACCGTAGGATCCCCGCGTGCTCTTGCCGCTCACGCCATAGGCGTAAAAGAGAAAGGCGCCCGCGACCAGAATAACCAGGGCGCCGACGGCCGTCTCGAATGCGCCGGTCCGCGACATATCAGACGTTCTCCGGGGCCCAGGCCTCGTAATCCTGTTTCACGGGCTGGTCAGGGTTGCGGGCGAGGCTCCCGGGCGGACGGTAAGCGAGCGGCGTGCCGGTCATGTTCGGGAGGTGATCCTTCTCCCAGACGCGCCGGCGCAGGGGCGCGACGGTCGGCGGCTCCTCGAAGGTGTGATGCAGCCAGCCATGCCAGTCGGGGGGCACCCGGCTCGCTTCCGCGACGCCATGATAGACGACGAAGCGACGCCTCATGCCGTGCGGACCCGACGCCTTCGCCTCTTCGAAATAGCGGTTGCCCTGCTCGTCCTTGCCGACCAGGCGCGCGCCGCGCCGCCAAAGGGTCAGCTGCGTCGAGAATGTCGTCGAGTTCCACCAGGTGAAAAGCTGGGCGAGCATGGACCTACCGTTTATGCGCGCCGGTTATGGCGCAAGCCGGCGCCGCTGCAAAGGCGTCACAAGCGCCGGCGCGGGCGGTTGGCGACGAGGGCGAGGAGGACGAGGCCCCACTGCGCCAGCGTCACATAGACGCCGAGCGCGTCGCTCTCCCCATGTTGCGGCCCGAGATTGAAGAGAATGGCCTGCACGGGCAGAATGGCGAAGGCGAGTCCGACAAGAACTGTGTTCGTCCGGGTCCAGGGATGGACCGGGCGCGGCCGGTCGAGCGCATACTCGAAGCGGGCGCCGAGGATCGCGCACATCGCCGCGACTGCCGAATAGAGCGCGCCGGCAAGGCCGATATTGAATTCGACGCCAAGGGACTCGCCACGGAAGACGAGTTCGTCCGGGCTTATGAAATAGGCCATGAACCAGGAGACGGCATAAAGCGCGAGCACGATCGCAAGGAACCAGTAGGAGAAGCGGCTCGGATGCCTGAGGCCGAGATAGAGCAGCAGCGTACCAAGCCCCGCCTGCACGGGCAGGGTCCAGAAGTCGCCCATCAGGCCCGCTCCGCCCGTCCGCCAGAAGAAAAGCGGCACGCTCCACGAATAGGCCGCGCCTTCCATCAGACAGCGGATCATCGGCAACCACGAGAGGATGACCGCCGGCGCGAACATGAGCACCGCGACGTTGCGGAAAAACTGTCCGGTTACGGACGGCGGGTTGCGGTGGTCATCAACAACCATGGTCTACGCCCTTCAATGACGGGTGCGAAGATCGGCGCTGGAATGGCGCCGCCGCGCCCCGATGTCGCACGCGCGACCGCCCAATCCAATTCTTGCCGCCTTCACGGGCGTTGCACCTGAAAATGGCGCATCTCGCCTGACTGCGCCAGCGCCACGACAGGTTGAGCGCGCCCCCCTGAAGGCCTACTATTAGAGCTCCGGATTCACGAATCACGGCTGCCCCATGCGCATTGACCGCCATTATGCCGGCACGCCCGGCGCCCCTTACGACGCCATCCGGTTCCGCAGGACCCAAAGCGTCCTCAAAGGCGCGTCGGGCGCGACGCTTTTCGAGGCGAGCGAAATCGAGGCGCCGGAAGGGTGGAGCCAGACCGCCGTTGATATCCTCGCGCAGAAATATATGCGGCGCGCGGGCGTTCCGGCCGCAACCCGCCGCGTCGCCGAGCCGGGTGTTCCTGAATTCCTCCAGCGCTCCGTTCCTGACGTCGCCGCTCTCGCCAAGAGACCGGCCGACCAGCGCTTCGGGCGCGAGACTTCGGCGCGCCAGGTTTTCGACCGCATCGCCGGCGCCTGGGGCTATTGGGGCTGGAAGGGGGGCTATTTCGCCGACGAGAATGCGGCGCAGGCCTTTATCGACGAGATGAAGTTCATGCTCGCCGCGCAGATCGGCGCGCCGAACTCGCCGCAATGGTTCAATACGGGCCTGCACTGGGCCTATGGCCTCGAGGGCGACGGCCAGGGACATTATTATGTCGATGAGGAGACAGGCGCTGTCCGCGAATCGACGAGCGCCTATGAGCGCCCGCAGCCCCACGCCTGCTTCATCCAGTCGGTCGCCGACTCGCTCGCTGGCGACGGCGGCGTCATGGATC
Source organism: uncultured Caulobacterales bacterium (assembly GCA_964441615.1). GTDB lineage: Bacteria > Pseudomonadota > Alphaproteobacteria > Caulobacterales > Parvularculaceae > Amphiplicatus. Next base: position 3,242 of record CAYTVQ010000191.1, read on the forward strand.
TTTTGCGGCGCGAGGCGCTGCTCTTCAAATACGGTTCGGGCTCGGGCGCGAATTTTTCGGCGCTGCGCGGACGCGACGAGCCCTTGTCCGGAGGCGGAAAAAGTTCGGGCCTTCTCTCCTTCCTCAAGGTCGGCGATGCGGCTGCAGGCGCGGTCAAGTCCGGCGGCACGACGCGGCGCGCGGCGAAGATGGTGGTCGTCGATATCGACCATCCCGACATCGAGGACTTCATTCGCTGGAAGGCGGTCGAGGAGGAGAAGGTCGCGGCGCTGGTCGCTGGCAGCCGCGCGCTCGCCGCTCACCTCCCGCGCATACATGCTGCGTGCCTCGCCGCCGGCGCCGATGGCGACGGCCGCTTCGATCCGAAGAGGAACGCGGCGCTCAAGGTTGCGGTGCAGGAGGCGCGCCGCGCCCATATCCCCGATCCCGCCATCTCGCGCGCCATCGACTTCGCCCGCGCCGGCTTCGCCAAAATCGAGGTCGAGATCTATGATCTCGACTGGGACAGCGAGGGCTACCGCACCGTCGCCGGACAGAACGCCAACAATTCCGTGCGCGTCAACGACGCCTTCATGAAGGCGGTTGCATCGGACGGCGACTTCGATCTCATCCGCCGCACCGACGGCGCCGTCGCCAGGACTGTGAAGGCCGGATCTCTCTGGGATGCGCTTTCGCGCGCCGCCTGGACCTGCGCCGACCCAGGCGTTCAGTTTCACGACACGGCGAACGCCTGGCACACCTGCCCCGAAGGGGGCGAGATCCGCGCCTCAAATCCGTGTTCGGAATATATGTTTCTGGACGACACGGCCTGCAATCTCGCCTCGCTCAATCTTGCGAAGTTCCGCACCAGGGACGGGTTCGACGCGCGCGCCTTCGAGCACGCCTGCCGCCTGTGGACTCTCGCGCTCGAAATCTCGATCGCCATGGCGCAATTCCCCTCGCCCGAGATCGCGAAGCGGTCCTACGAATACCGCACGCTTGGCCTTGGCTTCGCCAATCTGGGCGGCCTCCTCATGAGCTCGGGCGTCGCCTATGACAGCGATGAGGGCCGCGCGATTGCGGCCGCAGTCTCCTCGCTGATGGGCGGCGCGGCCTATCGCGCCTCGGCCGAAATGGCGGCGACGCTGGGGCCGTTCGCGCGCTTCAAGGAGAACCGCGAGCCGATGCTCCGGGTGCTGCGCAATCATCGCCGCGCGGCCCTTGGATCGAAGTCCGCCGGCCCCTTCGAAGGCCTCAATGTCGAGCCGCCGGTCTTCGCCGCCGACGCCTGTCCGTGGAAATCCCTAGCCGAACGCGCCCGCGCGATCTGGAGCGAGGCCTACGAGCTCGGCGCGATCTCCGGATTCCGCAATGCGCAGGTGACCGCCATCGCGCCGACCGGCACAATCGGCCTCGTCATGGACTGCGACACGACCGGAATCGAACCGGACTACGCGCTCGTCAAGTTCAAGAAGCTCGCCGGCGGCGGCCAGATCAAGATCATCAACCGGTCCGTGCCTGCGGCCCTGGAGGCCCTGGGCTACGCCCCGAAGGAGATCGAGGACATCGTCCACTACGCGACCGGCCGCGGCACGCTCGAGGGCGCGCCTGGAATCGATTTCGACGCGCTCCGGCGTGAAGGGTTCGGAGAGAAGCAGATTCGCGCGCTGGAGGAGCGGCTCAAAACGGCCTTCGATCTGACCTTCGCCATGACGCCGCAGGCGATCGGGGAGGACTATTGCCGTCATGCGCTTGGCATGCCGGAATCCTCGCTCAAAATGACAGGCTATGAAGTGCTGCGCGACCTCGGTTTCGCGGACGAGGAGATTCACCTCGCCAATCTCTGGTGCTGCGGGGCGATGACGCTGGAAGGAGCGCCGCATTTGAAGGCCGAGCACCTTGCTGTGTTCGACTGCGCGACGCCCTGCGGGCGCATCGGGACGCGCGCCTTGTCCGTGGACGCCCATCTCGACATGATGGCGGCGGTGCAGCCTTTCATCTCCGGCGGCATCTCCAAGACGGTCAACCTGCCCCACAGGGCCGAGGTCGCCGATTGCGCGCGCGCCTATGCGCGCGCCCACGCGCTGGGCCTCAAATCGATCGCCCTCTACCGGGACGGCTCGAAATATTCGCAGCCCCTGACGGCCGCCCTTCTGGCGCCCGACGCCGACGAGGAGGCGGACGCCGAAGATCTCGCCGAGGCCCCGGCCGCAAAGCGCGCCAAGGTCGTCGCCGAACGCATCGTCGAGCGAATCATCGAACGCGCGCCCGGGCGCAGACGCCTCCCGGATCGCCGCAAAGGCTACATTCAGAAGTCGATCGTCGGCGGCCACAAGGTCTATCTCCACACCGGCGAATTCGACGACGGCGCGCTCGGCGAAATCTTCATCGACATGCACAAGGAAGGCGCCGCCTTCC
>CAYTVQ010000192.1:0-5551 GCA_964441615.1 uncultured Caulobacterales bacterium
CGCCCGACCCTCAGATTCGTAGTCTGATGCTCTATCCAGCTGAGCTACGGGCGCGTGCGTCCGTTGCGTATCAAAGGCGGCGGGAAAAGGCGAGGCGGGTTCGTGCGCCGATATTGGCGCCTTTCAGCTTCAGTCCGGCCCATGCCCGTGCGCCTTGAGTCGCAGCCTAATTCGGCGCAACAGGACGACCTCCGGGCGGAAGGGGCGGCCATGCCATTCGATCTGCAACATTTGCTGGCGCTTGGCGCCGGCTCGCTGGTCGGTTTTTCTCTTGCCCTTGTCGGGGGCGGAGGCTCGATTCTTGCCGTGCCATTGCTGGTACATCTCGTCGGCGTCGCCAGTCCGCATGTGGCGATCGGCACCAGCGCCGTCGCAGTGTCGGCGAACGCTGCGGTGAGCCTCTTCGGCCGGGCGCGCGAAGGGCTGGTGAAATGGCGCTGCGTTGCGGTCTTCGCCGCGTTTGGGGTGGTTGGCGCGCTCATCGGCGCCCATTTCGGCAAGGCTTTCGACGGCGAGAAGCTGCTCGCACTGTTCGCCGTGTTGATGCTGGTCGTGGGCGCCTTGATGCTGCGCGGGGCCGATGACGGCGGAGAGCCGGGCGTCAAACTCAGCCGTGACAATTTCGGCAAACTCGCGCTCTTCGGGGTCGCGACAGGCCTCCTGTCAGGCTTCTTCGGGATTGGCGGCGGATTCCTGATCGTGCCGGGCCTCATGGCGGCAGCCGAGATGCCGATCGCGAACGCCATGGCCTCCTCGCTTTTCGCCGTGGCGGCCTTTGGCGTCATGACGGCCTCGACCTATGCCGTCTCGGGTCTCATCGACTGGTGGATCGCTGCAGCCTTTGTCGCCGGCGGCGCCGCCGGGGGACTTGCCGGCGCATGGCTCTCGCGACGCCTCGCCCGCAAGCGGGGCATGCTGAAGAAACTCTTCGCCGGCGTCATTTTTTCGGCCGCGGCCTACATGCTGTTCAAGGCGATGGCCTGAGCGAGGCCCTTCACTCGTCGCGATGCACTTTCTCGGCGCGCTCGTGGCGCTCCTGCGCCTCAAGGCTCAAGGTCGCGATCGGGCGCGCCTCAAGGCGGCGGATGCCGATCGGCTCGCCGGTCTCCTCGCAATAGCCATAGTCGCCAGTTTCAATGCGGCGGAGCGCGGCATCGATTTTCGAGATCAGCTTGCGCTGGCGATCGCGCGTCCGGAGTTCGAGGGCCTTCTCGGTTTCGCTCGATGCGCGGTCGGTGATGTCGGGGAGATGAAAACTGTCTTCCTGAAGCTGGTCGAGCGTGTCCTGGCTTTCCCTCAGAATCTCGCCCTTCCAGTCGAACAGTTTACGCCTGAAATACTCAAGCTGACGTTCGCTCATATAGGGTTCATCCTCAGACGGACGATACTCCGCAACATCGACTGACAAACCCGAACCATTCCCGTTACGACGCGCCTTCGACACTCCTGCACTCCCTCATTGCTGGCGGCGGCTGGCGCCTCTATAGCGGCGCCCAATCCCTGCCTCAAGATAATGAACGCCTCGCCCGAGAATGCGGCGCGCTGCTTCTCCTCCCACTAGGCGCGGATGGTTTAGGAATGGTTTTGCGCGCCTCAGCGCCCGCGTTTCGCAAGCTCGACGCGCGCGCGAATTTCAATCTCGACCAGCGCCGCATGCAGCGCATCATCGAGGTCAGTCCCCCGCAAGGCGGCTGTCGCGCCGGCAAGCGCTTCGATATCCGCATCACACGCGGCTCCCTCTAGTAGACCCATGTGAAGACGGTCAAGCAGAGAAAGGGCCCATTGCGCTGCAGCAATCCTGCGACGACGATCGCCATCGCCTGGAACGACGCCTTGCAGGTCGAGCAGCGCGCCAAGGATCTCGGCTGACGGCGTGGCCTGCGTTGCGGCGCCGCTGCTCGCTATCGGCCCGGCGTCGACGCGAAATGCGCCGCTGGCGCTCCTCGGGGAGCGCGCTCTTGTTGTCTGGGGCGAGACGCCGATGCCCGCGGGTCGAATCATGGCGGCACCATGAACCTGCGTCATAAATCCTTCGTTAAGTCGGCAAATTCCGCCGGGCAGCATTGGCCGCGGCGAGACCGCTGCGCACGGGCGCACAAGGCTCCGAGTGCTCAAAAACCCCGCAAAACATAGCCGTCGGCGCAATCGTCCGGCTGGCATGCGCCTCGCTTATGGAGTTCAGCCCCTGCGCCAGAGGATTGCGAAGTGCCGTTGCTCCTACGATTCTTCCTCCCCGTTCTCGCCCTCGTACTTGGCGGCGCCGATGCGCGCGCCTCCTCGCGCATCAAGGACCTCGCCGATGTCGAGGGCGTGCGTGAGAATCTGCTTATCGGCTATGGCCTCGTCGTCGGGCTCGACGGCACCGGCGACCGCATCCGCAATACGCCCTTCACGCGTGAGAGCCTCGTCTCCATGCTGGAGCGGCTCGGCGTGAACATCCGCTCAGAACTTCTCGATACGGACAATATTGCCGCCGTCATGGTGACGGCGAATCTGCCGGCGTTCTCGAGTCAGGGCGCCCGAATCGACGTGTCTGTGAGCGCCCTCGGTGACGCTAAGAGTCTGCGCGGCGGCATCCTGCTCGTGACGCCCCTCCTTGGCGCCGACGGCGAGGTCTATGCGATCGCACAGGGGCCGGTAGCGGTCAGCGGATTCTCTGTTCGGGGGCAGGCGGCGTCGCTGACGCGCGGCGTGCCGACTAATGGTCGGATCGCCAACGGCGCAGTGGTCGAGCGCGAACTCGCGTTCAGGCTGCGAGAGCAGAATTCGGTGAAGCTCGCGCTGCGAAACCCCGATTTCACGACGGCGGGCCGCGTGGCGGAGGCGGTGAACGCAAAAATCGGTCCTGGCGTCGCCCGCGTCATTGACCCCGGCACAGTGCGTCTGGAGCGTCCACAGGCCTTTCCCGGAGATATGGTGGCCCTCGTCAGCGCCGTCGAGCGCCTCAAGATCGAGCCTGATCAGAGGGCGCGGGTCGTCATCGACGAGGCGGCCGGCGTCATCGTCATGGGCGATGATGTGCGCATTTCGACAGTCGCGATCGCCCAGGGCTCGCTCACGATCTCCGTGACGGAGTCGCCTGAGGCGTCACAGCCAGCGCCATTCTCGCGCCGAGGCGACACTGTCGTCCTGCCCCGCACCGACGTCGAAGCGAGAACGGAAGACGCCGAGCTGAAGATCGTCAACGCGGGCGTGCGCCTCGCCGATCTTGTCGATGGACTGAACGCGCTTGGCGTGGCGCCGCGCGACATGATTGCGATTCTCCAGGCGATCAAGGCGGCCGGCGCGCTGCAGGCCGATATCGAGGTCATGTGATGGACCTTCCGGCGGCTTCGATCCTGCCCGCCTCGGCCGGCCCCGCCGCGACGAGGGCTGACCCCGCCGCAACGAGGGCTGACCCCGCCGCAACGAGGGCGGATCGCGCCGCGAAGGAGTTCGAGGCGCTCCTCATCGCGCAGATGCTTGCGCCCATGTTCGAGAAGACGAAGACCCCTGCGCTCTTCGGCGGCGGCAAGGGCGAGCAGGCTTTCACAAGTCTGCTGCATGAGGAATTCGCCAAGGCGATCTCCATGCGGGGCGGATTTGGCGTCGCTGACGTCGTGAAGGCGGAAATGATCAGGATCCAGGCGGCGCAGCTGCCGCAAAGATGAGGGGAGAGAAAAATGACGACCGTTCAGATCGACGCCGCGCAGCGCGTGAAGACGCTGATCGCCCTGACTGAGGAGCTGACCTCGATCTTTGAGCGCGAGAACGAGGCGCTGAAGACGCGGCGTCCGAGCGCGATCGCGCCGCTGCAGGAGGACAAATCACGGCTCGCCGCGGCCTATGCGCAATCGATCCGCGCGATCGCCGCCGACCGCGGCTTGATGAGGGGTGCGAGCGGGCTCCTCATGGAGAAGCTGAAGACCATTACCCGGACTTTCGAGCGCCGCGCTGAGGAGCAGCGCGCGCTCCTTGAGGGGGCCGGGGCCGCCGCAGAGGGGCTCCTGAAGGCGGTCGCCGCAGAAGCCGCGAGCGCGGACGGAAGCCCCGCCTATGCAAACGCCCGCGCTGAACCGGCGCGGGCCGCCGCGCTGTCGATCGACGAGCGGGTGTGACGCGCATGCGGCATCGGGCCTGGTCTTGTCCCGGAAGGCAAGACGACGGCCTCGGCGAAAGGGCCACAAGCGTGCTTCGTACTAAAGCCTGCGCGCGAGAATGCGCGTCACCTGCAGCGCGCCGCTCTTCAGCGCCTCGAACCGCTCGGCCCAGACGCCCGCATAATCGCTGAGATAGCGCACCGCCTCGGTCCGGAGCCGCGCGTCAGAAACGGCGGCTGCAGCGTCATAGGCGCGCCGCCAGTTGGTCCAGCCGCGCGAAACGAGCGTCAGGAAGAGGCGCGTTTCGTCGCCGACGTCATTCACGGCGAATCCAGAGTCCCTCAAGATACGGACATAATCAGAAGATAGCCTCGGCGCCCCGGGCAGGAGGCCGTCGAAGGCGGCGCGAACGCGGCTGTCGGCGCGGGCGAGCGCAAAGTCGATGACAGCCACGGGGGCGCCGGGTTTCAGAAACTCGCCGCAATAGCGCGCAAACGCGGCAGGATCGCCGTCGCGGTGAAGCTCGAAGAACACAAGGGCGCCGTCTGCCGACTGACGATCTAGCGCGCCCTGCGTTTCGTCATAGCTTCGCAGATCAAGTCCGCGGACCCTATAGGCGCGGCGCCCAAGACCTGAAACCCGCCAGCGCGCTCCCGTTTTCGCGTCGCGCAGCGGCCCTCCTGCACCAGCGCCAAAGATCGTCACCCGCGATCCGTGGCCAAGTCCAAGCGCCCGCGCATGGCGCATGGTCCAGGCGGCGTCTCCCGGTTCGTCGCGCCCTGGACCCCAGATCAGCTGCGGAATGTCGAACGCGGGCTGAAAGGCCGGCGCGAGCGCCCTTTCGACGTCAGCCGCTTCGAGCGCGGGATGGAAGTCGTAGCCCTCCCACCAGGCGCTGAAGCGCCGCAAGGCGAGCGCCGTTCTGGTGCGCAAGGCTTTCTGCCGCGTCTTGATCACGGGTGTTCCCATGCGGGCGCGAAGGCGCCGAGCCTCACTTCATCGCGGGTTAAGGCTTATAAAGCGTTAACGGTTCAGGACGCGGCGGCGCCGCCTGGAGCCTTCGCCGCTTCGTCCGGCTTTTTGCGCAGGGCCTTGTGATACGGCGCCAGCAGGCAGGTGAGAAACAGGAACGACGCGGCGACCAGTAACGACATCGCGCCCCATTTCGTCCAGGTGTCCGAGAAATTGCCCATCCAGTTGCCCACGGCGCACACGCACGCGATCACCAGATAGGGCATGATCGGCGGATCCTGGCGGATATAGCGAATGACGAAGACGGTCAGGGACACGAGCAGCAGCGCGACTGAATAAACGTCGAAGACGGTGATTTCAGAAGTCATGGTCGGTCTCCGGATCGGGGCCCTCGACGCCCAGGATGCCCCAATATGCCCTCAAATTGCTTTCCAAATCCAAAACACAAGGTCGCTCATCTTCTCGAATCAAGGCGGGCGAGAAGTTCTGCTGCGAATTGA
>CAYTVQ010000193.1:0-5494 GCA_964441615.1 uncultured Caulobacterales bacterium
CCTCGATTGCGGAAGCGTCGAAGGTCCGGATCGACCGCGTTGAGAACGGGCCCGAGCGTTGAGTCCACGTAGTCGACATCGCCAGAAAAATTCATCGCATGAATGTTCCAGCCCGGCGATCCGTGCACGAAATATCGGAAGAACTCCCAGCCGAAGAAGGACTGGAACGAGACATGCGGGGCCGCGATGAAACCGCACGGGTCGGCGCCGGCGGTCTTGCCGGTGATCCACAGGCCCCAGTTGCAGGCATGGGACTCGGCGCCCGGCTCGAAACCCGGATAGATTTGCGCGCCGGTGTCGTCGCGCTGAGGTCCCCTATAGATTGACCTTACGATTTCAGCCTGCGGCGGGCTAAGGCAGGTCGCGGGATTACTGCAAACGATCGGCGCCAGATCGACGGCGCAGGCCGGCGGATTGGTCAGAAACTTGTCGCCCGAAAGGCCGCCATCCTTGCCGGCGCACTGGTTGCGGACATGTTCCGAGAGGATGGGCAGCGCCGCATGCGGCAGGGCCGGAGCGGTCGCCGCCGGCGGATAGACCTTCTGCGCGTTCCACACGAAGGCCGCGAACTGGCGCGTGAAGTTGTTGGCCGGCGCGCCAGCGACGATGCCGTCGAAGTCTTCCGGGTAACGCTGCGCCTCCATCAGCGCCTCGCGCCCGCCATTTGAACAGCCGTGGAAATAGGAGCGGATGGGTTCGGCGCCCTTGAAGGCGCGAATGACCGTCTTGGCCGCGTCGGTCGTCTGCTTGAGCGCGCGATGGCCGTAATCGATCACCTTTTCGGGGCGCCCCATGGCGAAAGAGGCCGAGCCCCCGGCCTGGCTGCCGTCATCGGTCGAGGCGGTCGCATAACCGCGCCGGACGCCGTCCGCGAGCGCGGCGTAAACAACGCTCCCGGAGAATCCGCCATTGCCGACCTGCAGATAGCGGTTGCGATAACTGCGCGTCGGAATCCAGACCTCGATGCCGATCAGGGAGTCCGTTGTCGGCGTCGCAGCGATGACGACACGGCAGAATTCGGGAAGGCCGGTAAAGGCGGGCGCGCTCGGCGGCGCGGGGAAGCTTCCTGACGAATTGATCTCGGCCGAGATGATCTGCGCTTGCGGGAGCGCGACGGTCGTCAGCCGGGCGCAGGCGAGGGCGGGGGTTATGGAAACGCCCTTGGGAAGTTTGGCGATCGCTTCCGGCGGGATCGACGGAGCGGGCGCCTCGGCGCCCGCCGGTCCGAGGCCTGTCGCCAGCGCACAGACTATCGCCGCAGAAGCGGCCTGACGGATCGGGCGCAGCATTGCAATTCCCCTTGTGCCGCGCAGACGTTACCCGCGAGCAAAGCGGGCCCACAATAGCGCAGGCGAGAACCGCCGCCCTAAAGGCTCCCCGACAGCATTGGTCCCAGAATGACGTGCCATACGGCGTAGAAAGACAGTCGCGAGACGATCGGCGCCGGCCAGCCGAAGCGCCGCCACAGCGCCGCCTCGCTGACATTGAACAGGAATATGAAACCGAACAGCAACCAGACCAGTCCGGTCTGCGCCGCCGCAAGCGGCGCCTGGCTCAAGGGTTCGATCAGCGAGCTCAAGGCAGCGAGCATCCAGAAAACGAGTCCCTCGCCGCGGCCTTTCAGGATGAGCCTGGCGATCACGGCATAGAGGATGGATACGGGGATCAGGCGATACAGGCACTCAACCGCAACGGCCCCTGCGGCATAGACATAAGCCGATGCAGGAAAAGCGATATGGATCGACGTGATTCCGAGCCTCGACGCCAGCACGTCGGAAAAACCGGACAGATAATCCATGGCGAACGCCGCCCCGCCGAAGACGGCCCCGCTGAGCGCCGACAGGATCAGCATGCGCCCGAGATTCGTCTTGAGCGGGTCTCGCGTCATGCCGCTGGCGACAGAAACGAAGACGCCGGCGATTCCGACGAGAAGAATGGGCGCCAGCGCGCCGAGCTCGAGCGCGGCAGCTTGAGACGGGTGGGCGAATTCGGGCGGATTGGCCGTAACGTAAAGCGAGACAGCGACAGCCGCGCCCGCCGGCACAGCAGCGAATATCAGCGCATTGACCGCGCCGGCCCGAAACGACATGCACCCCCTCCGATTTGATGGGACAATGCTAGCAGCCTGCCGCCAAAGCAGCCAATGCGCTGAGGGCATGAGGCCAATTCACGCCCAGTAGGAAGAACGTCAGACTCAGCCGTTTCGGCGGCATCTGGGCGTTCACGGCGCGCCTCAAGCAGACTCTGCCTGCCGGGCTCCGGGAGTCACGGCGCCGGGTTCTTGAGTTCCGCCTCCACCCGCTGACGCGCCATGCCGCTGTCGCGGTCGCTCACATAGATGAGGCCGCAGACGCGGCGGACGAGCGCATCCTCCCAGTCGCTTTTTTCGCCGTCTGAGAGAATGACGCGCCAGAGGGCCTCGATAAGGGCGATTTTCTGCTCGGGCGTGAAATTCTTCGCCCGTCTCGTAAACTTGAAGATGTCGGCGGCGTCGGCCTGCGCCGTCTCGGCGTTGACGCGGATCGCCGCCGCGTTCTCGGGCGCGACGCCGAATTCGCGGATGAGCGCGCGGTCGATCAGCTTGCGCTCGATCATGGTGTAGTGATCGTCGCTGCGGGCGGCCTCGACAAGCAGCCCGGCCACGGCGAAGGGCGCATCATCGACGGTGCTCGCGGCAGCCTTGCCGGCAAACAGGTCTTTGAGGCGATCAAGCACGCGAATCTCTCCCGGCGGCGACCATAGCACCTCGCACGGCCGACTTCACGCGCGCGGCGCCGCCCGCTATAGAGCGCCATGGAAAGGCGGACATCCCGCAGAAGGCCCCGGCGGCCGACCGACATCGCCTCGACCGCGCTGGGCGAGGAACCCCAAAAGCGCGGCCTCAAGAAGGCCGCGCCGGCGAAGTCCGGCGGTCAGCGGGAAATGGCGGTCGCGCTCAAGACCGCCCAGGGCCGCAAGCTCTCCTCGCAGCTCTGGCTGCAAAGGCAGCTCAACGACCCCTATGTCGCGCGCTCCAAGGCGGAGGGGTTTCGGAGCCGGTCCGCCTACAAGCTTCTTGAACTCGATGAGAAAGTCCGTCTGCTGAAGCCCGGCGCGCGTGTCGTCGATCTCGGATGTGCGCCCGGCGGCTGGCTTCAGGTCGCCGCGAAGCGAGGCGCAGGCCGTCTCGTCGGCATCGACTGCCTGCCGACGGCGGCGGTCGCCGGGGCCGACATTCTCGAACTGGATTTTCTCGATGATTCGGCGCCAGGTCGACTGAAGGACGCGCTCGGCGGCGAGGCGGATCTCGTGCTTTCGGACATGGCGGCGCCGACGACGGGCCACAAGGCGACCGATCATCGGCGCATCGTCGCGCTCGCAGAGGCTGCGCTCGAGTTCGCGGTCGATGTGCTGGCGCCCGGCGGATCTTTCGTGTGCAAAGTATTCCAGGGCGGGACGGAAGGGGACCTGCTCGCTCTCCTGAAGGCGAATTTCGCCAGCGTCAAACACGTCAAACCCAAGGCCAGCCGCGCGGAGTCCGCCGAAATCTATGTCGTCGCCACAGGCTTCAAGGGAGGACGCCCATGACGATCTGGGTCTCCTCGCTGTATGAGGCGCCTCATGTGGCCAAGCGGGTGAAGCCGCGGCGCGCCGTCAGTCTCCTGTCCCCGGAGGATCCGTTCCCGTCCCTGCCAGGCGTTGAGGGCGAACGCCATCATCGCGTCCATATTCACGACATAACAGACGAGCTCGACGGTTTGGTGAGGCCGGCGCACGCCCATGTCGAGGCGATCGTCCGGTTTCTTGGCGAGCATGGGCCCGAGGATACGCTTCTCATCCACTGCTGGGCGGGAATCTCGCGCTCGACGGCGACCGCGTTCATCGCCGCCTGCCTTCACAATCCGCGGACGGATGAAGCGGAGATCGCCGGGGCGCTGCGGCTTGCTTCGCCGACCGCCTTTCCGAACCGGCGCATTGTCGCCCTCGCGGACGACATCCTGGGCCGGCGCGGCCGGATGGCTGCGGCGCTCGGCGCCATGGGGCCCGGGCTCATCGCAGAAGAAGCCGAGCCCTTCTCCATGCCCACAAGGATGGGATAGTTGTGGTTCCGGCACAATAAGGGGACTGACGCATGAAACACCTGTTCGCCGCCGTTCTCCTCGCGCTCTGCGCCTGCGCGCCGCAAGAGGCGGAGCCGCAGGTTGACGCGAAGGCGTCTTACAAATCGATTCCGGCGCCGACGCAGCCAGGCGTCGTGCAACGCATCACCGGGGCCGACAGCGGCAAATCTGTCGTGGTGAAAGCCGGCACGAAGATCCAGGTCGAACTCGTCGGCGTGCCGACTGCGGGCTATATGTGGACCCTGAAGGAAGCGCCCGCGTTTCTAAAGAAGACGGGCGAGACCAGCGGGCCGACCTCGGAGGCGCAGCTCCAGCCGGGTTTTGCGGGCGGTTCGCACTGGGAGGTTTTCTTCTTCGAAGTGACCGGGACGGGCGAGGGGCCTCTCGTCATTGAGCAGCGTCGCCCGTGGGAAGATGAGGGTCCCGCCGATGATGCTTTCTCCGTCACGGTGAAGGCGGAGTAACTGATGACCATACGCGAGGCGCTGACATTTGACGACGTGTTGCTGGAGCCTGGAGCGTCGGCCGTCATGCCGTCGCAGGTCGATACGCGCGCGCGGCTGACACGCGCCGTCACGCTCAACATTCCCATAATCTCGGCGGCGATGGACACCGTCACCGAAGCGGGCATGGCGATCGCCATGGCCCAGAATGGCGGCCTTGGCGTCATTCATCGCAATCTCGGCGTCGAGGAGCAGGCCGAGCATGTGCGTCGCGTGAAGCGTTTCGAGAGCGGCATGGTCGTCAATCCGCTGACATTGACGCCCGACGCGACGCTCGAGGAAGCCTGGAAGATCATGGACGAGCGCAAGATCTCCGGCTTCCCGGTGGTCGAGAAGAAGGACGGAAGCGGCGTCGGACGTCTTGTCGGCATACTTACCAATCGCGACATGCGCTTCGCCGCTGACCCCAAGCAGAAAGTCAGCGAGCTGATGACGCGCGAAGACCTCGCGACGGTGCGCCCCAATACGCCGCGCGAGGAGGTGATCCGACTTCTCCATCGGCGGCGCATCGAGCGCGTGATCGTCGTCGACGAGCAGGATCGCTGCATCGGCCTCATTACGGTGAAGGACATCGAAAAGGCGCGCGCCTACCCGAACGCAGCCAAGGACGCCGAAGGGCGCCTCCGCGTCGCGGCCGCGACGTCCGTCGGAGAAGCGGGCTTCGCGCGCGTCGAGGCGCTGATGGACGCCGGGTGCGACGTCATCGTCGTGGATACGGCGCATGGCCATTCCGCCGCCGTCATCGAGCAGGTCGCGCGCGTGAAGCGCGCGTCGAACGCGACCCAGGTGATCGGCGGGAATGTCGCGACCTATGACGGCGCGAAGGCCCTCATCGACGCGGGCGCCGATGCGGTGAAGGTCGGCATCGGACCGGGATCGATCTGCACGACG
>CAYTVQ010000194.1:0-5424 GCA_964441615.1 uncultured Caulobacterales bacterium
GGTTGGGGTTCGCGCCATAGCGCCCGTCGGTCGGCCGCCGGCAGGGCTGCACATAAGCCGCGCGCCACGGCTTTGGCCCGAGCGCGCGCAAGGTCGTCGCCGGGTGAAAGGTGCCGGCGCCCATCTCCAGGTCGTAGGGCTGGAGGATGACGCATCCCCGCTCGGCCCAGTATTGCTGGAGCGTGAGGATGAGGCCCTGAAAGGAGCGTTTTTGCTTCTCGGTCTGCATGGAGGCGGGTTAAGCGGCGTTCCTTGCGGCGTCAATGCGGGGAGGGGCGGGGATGCGGACCGAACTCAAGGCAGGCGCGGGAGAGAGGGCGACGCTCGTCATCTGCACGGCGCTGATGGCGATCCTCGCCCTGTTCGTGTCGGCCGCCGCCGTCGGGACGCTGAAATCGAGTCCGCTCGCGGCCGCCCTCGTCGGGGCGAGCGGGGCCGTGCTGTTGGGGCTTGCATGGCTCATCGGCGTCGAGGCGGCGGCGGCGCTACGACTGAAGATCGCCGTCGAAGGCGAGACGCTGAAACTGGACCTGCCGCGCCGACGCGGGCATGCGCCGCTTCCTGCCATGAAGCGCGAGACGCCATTGGCGTCGGTCATCGCCGTCGAGAAGCGCAGCGAGGTCTTTCGTCAGCTCGGCGTCACCATGGTTCAGGAGGCGTATCGCGTGAGGCTCGCCGACGGCTCTGCGATCGTCCTCGGCGCCGATCGCCAGATGAAGGCGCCGCTCTTCGGCCCGGCGGCGGAGCTGATCTCTGAACGGACAAAAGTCCCGATCGCGGATCTCGGCATGGTCGATGGCGGCGCCGGCTTTCTCGCCGTCATCGGCGCCTCCGTTCCCGACTGGTCCGCGCCATCGCTCGCGCCGGAGAAAATCGGCCAGCGCCGAGCCGCCGCGGCGCGTGCTTTCCAGCTGATGACGCTGACGGCGGCTCTGGTCACGCTGGCGCGCCTCATCGCCCGCCGCTGACGGGCTCAGTCAGGCGGTGCTTGCGGACAAGGCCGCGCATCTGATCATAGGTGAGCCTCAGTTGCGCGGCGGCGCGCTTCTGGTTCCACGCGCATGCGCCCAAGGCGGCAAGCGTCAGTTCCCTTTCGATGGCGTCGAGATGGGCGCGCAGGTCCAGCCGGGATCCGGGAACCGGGAATCGGGCGTCGAGGATTTGATGCGCCTGCGCAGCCGCTGCGGCGTCGCCCGATCCTCCCGGTTCCCGATCCCAGGTTCGCGAATCCCGCAAAACCGCTCCCGCGAACGGGTCGATGGCCGCCTCGTCCACCGGACCCCTGGCGCCGCCGGCGGCCCAGCGGAAGAGCGAGCGCTCCGCGGCATTCTTCAGCTCACGGACATTACCCGGCCAGTCATGCGCGGCGAAAGCCGCCATGGCGCGCGGCGTAAAGCCTTCGAATTCGACCGGCGCCTCCGCTGTCGAGGCTTCACGAGCGAATTGCGCGGCGAAATGCGCGGCCAGCAGGGGAATGTCCTCTTTGCGCGCGCGCAGCGGCGGCGTTGCGATCACGTCGAAGGCGAGGCGGTCGAGGAGGTCGGCGCGAAACCGGTTCTCCCGCGCCCGTGCGGCGAGATCGACATTGGCCGCCGCGATGACGCGCACGTCGGCAATGCGGGTCTCCTCGCCGCCGAGGCGCTCGAACTCGCCATATTCGATGATGCGCAGCAGCTTCTCCTGCACGCGCATCGAGGCGGATGCGATCTCGTCGAGAAAGAGGGTTCCGCCCTCCGCCCGTTCAAAGCGACCGAGATGCCTCTTTTGCGCGCCGGTGAAGGCGCCGGCTTCATGGCCGAACAACTCGCTTTCAAGGAGCTCTTCGCTGAGCGCCGCGCAATTGACCTTGATGAGCGGCCGTTCCCAGCGCGGCGAGAGGAAGTGAATGCGGCCGGCGATCAGCTCCTTGCCCGAACCCCGTTCGCCAAGGATGAGCAAGGGCCGGTCGAGCGTGGCGGCTGACGAGGCGTGCGCCAGCGCATCGAGAAAGGCTTTCGACTGGCCGATCAATTCAGGCGGACGACGATCCATCGGCGAAAATTACCATAGCTATAAGGCCGAAGAAACCATATCAGAGGTAAAAAAAGCCATATTGCCCTGATGAGTTATCGGTGAGGTTCAATAAAATCAACAAGTTACGTGTCATGACGGTAGTTGGCACGGTCTTCGCAAAAGCCTTAACGACAAGGCCGAACGGCCGATCGAGGGCGGACCTCAACGGAGAAGGACATGAGCTATTCGCATTACGACGACCGCGACCTCTACTGGGAGCGACGCCTCAGCCGTGCGCTTCGCGGCCGGGAAGGATTCGCCTGGGGCGCCTTCCTCATTGGTTTCATCCTTGGCGGCATTATCTTCTGACGGAGACAGGACAATGGGCGTTTTCACCAGACTGAGCGACATCGTGAACTCCAACATCAATGCGATGCTGGATAAGGCCGAGGATCCTGAAAAGATCGTGCGTCTCATCATTCAGGAGATGGAGGACACGCTGGTCGAGGTTCGCAGCCGCGCCGCGCGCGCCATCGCCGACAAGAAGGAAGTCGAGCGCCGCAAGGCTGAATTCGCCGCGCGCGCCAACGAGTGGGAGTCGAAAGCCGAACTCGCCATCGCCAAAGGCCGCGACGACCTGGCGAGGGGCGCCATCGCCGCCAAGCGCAAGGCGACGGAAATGGTCGCGCTGTTCGAAAAGGAACAGGACGCGATCGACAAGAGCATGGCCAAGGCCAATGATGATCTCGAAAAGCTGCAGACCAAGCTGAAGGAAGCAAAAGCCAAGCAGCGCAGCCTCGAGATCCGCCGCAACGGCGCGGCCGATGCGCTCCGCATCAACCGGCAGGTCTATGACGGCCGCATCGACGAAGCGCTCGCGCGCTATGAACGCTACGAACGCAAGATCGACGAACTCGAGGCCGAAGCCGAGACCTATGTGATGGGCCGGCCGAAATCGCTCGACGAGGAGTTCCGCGAGCTTGCCGCCGAAGATGACGTCAGGGCCGAGTTCGAGGCGCTGAAGCAGCGCGTCGCGGCGCGGGTCAACAAGATCTGATCCGTACGCTGAAGGGAGAGAAAGATGGACAACGCCTGGCCGTTCATCGTCGCCATCGTGGCCATCATCGTGATCGGGCTTCCGTCCATGGTCATGCATTACATGACCGAATGGCGCAAAGCGAAGGCGCCGACGCCCGACGACGAGCGCCTCGTCGATGACCTCTGGAAGTCGGCGCAGCGCCTCGAACGTCGCGTCGAAGCGCTAGAGACGATACTCGACAAGGAAGCGCCCTCCTGGCGGCAGGACTACAAGGAGCGGCCCCATGCCTAGAAACAGACGCCGCCGGCGCCGGAGCGAGGACCCGTTCGGCGAGGATCCATGGGGCGCCGATATGCTTGGCGCCGACATGCAGAAATCCGCCGAGCGTTTCGGCCGCGAGGCCGCGCGTTTCGCCGACCAGGTCAATTCGAGCATCCACCGCATGAAGGGCGCATTCGACGATGAGATGAAGCGGCGCGACGGCTACGCCTATCACGCGGGCGAGCCGGGCCCCGGTCCGAACCCGCATCGGCTCTATCGCAATCCGAAGCGCGGCAGGATCGCGGGCGTATGCGCCGGCTTCGCCGACTATTTCGACTGGAAGGTCAGGTGGGTGCGCATCGCCGCCATCCTCGCGACGGTGTTCTTCTTCCCGCTTCCGATCTTCGTCTATGCGGCGGCGGCGCTGTTCATGAAAACGCCGGGGACGGACTACCGCGCCTACGATTCGCCTGAAGAGGAGCGCTTCTGGCGCAATTATACAGTGAGGCCAAAGGTCACTTACTCTGAGCTTCGACACCGCTTTCGCGCCCTTGAATCGCGGATCGAGCAGATGGAATACGCCGTTACGTCCAACGAATACGGATTGCGGCGCCAGTTCAAGGACCTGGAGCGCGGGCTCTAGCCCCGACCTGACTTGTGGGAGAGACTGACATGAGCGCATCTCGCGCTGCGAAGGGGCTCGCCTTGTTGATGCTGTTCGCGCTGGCGGCGGCCGTCTCGGCCGGCGCATTGGAGCTCGGCCCGGCGGCGGCTGCAAGGGCGAATGTCGCGAATGACGGCCTTGAAGCCTGCACATTCTTCCTGACCATCATCTAGGTATGGATCGGGTACGGATGATTGATGCTCGCAAGGGAGACTCCGCGCGGGCGATGAGGCGGCCTCGCGCCCCCTTGAGGTTTGCTGGCGCGATCGCGATGGCGCGCGAGGGCGGTCGGGCATTGCCAGCCTGGGCGGTTCGCCGCTAGTTTGCGCACCGGCGGCGGTCCTGGGGGGACCCCCGCGAGCGAGGACGCAACAGTGACAGACGACAGGCGCCGCGGGGCGGGTCCGCGACGCGACAGCCGGCGAGGCGCGAACGCCGGCCGCGTTTCCCCAGACAGCGCGAGCCGGTCCTCCTCCGCTCCGCAGGAGCGCTTTGCGGCTCTCGATCTCGGGACGAATAACTGCCGTCTCCTTATTGCAGCGCCCCGCGGCCGCAAGTTTCGCGTCGTGGACGCCTTTTCGCGCATTATCCGGCTCGGCGAGGGAGTCTCGCGCACCGGCCGCCTGCAGGAAGCCGCCATGACGCGCGCCGTCGAGGCGCTCGCCATGTGCGCAGACAAGATCGCGCGGCGCGGCGTCACCCGCCAGCGGCTCATCGCGACGCAAGCCTGCCGCGCCGCCGAAAACGGCGAGGATTTTCTCGAGCGCGTGCGCGCCGAAACCGGCCTCGCGCTCGAGGTGATCGCGACCGAGGAGGAGGCGCGCCTCGCTGTTCGAGGTTGCGCCGAGCTGATCGATGAGGGCGCCGCGGCGAGCCTTATCTTCGATATTGGCGGCGGCTCGACGGAAATCTCATGGGTGAGAACCGGAGGGAAGGGGGCGCCGGAGATCGCCGCCTGGGCCTCCTTGCCGATCGGCGTCGTCAACCTCTCGGAAAGATGGAATGGGCGCGAAATCGACCCATCGACCTATGAGCGCATGGTCGACAGCGTGGCGGCGGCGGTCAGCAGCATCGGCGATCCCGCGGGGCTCAAAAACTGCTTTCGCGAGGGCAGGGCCCATCTCCTCGGGACCTCGGGCACCGTGACCTCGATCGCCGGCGTGCACCTCAATCTCCAGAAATACCGGCGCGACGTCGTCGATGGCCTCTGGCTGTCGGAGATCGACGCCCGCTCCGTCTCCGAGCGGCTGCGCGCCATGAGCTTTGACGAGCGCGCCGCCGAGCCCTGTATCGGCGAGGAGCGCGCCGATCTCGTCGTCTGCGGCTGCGCCATCCTCGAAGCGCTCTTGCGGGAATGGCCCTCGGCCCGCATCCGCGTCGCCGACCGCGGCCTCCGCGAAGGCATGCTCGCCGACATGATCGATGCGGCGCGGAGGGAACGGCGCCGGCGGCGAACTTGACTGCGGTC
>CAYTVQ010000195.1:0-5405 GCA_964441615.1 uncultured Caulobacterales bacterium
GCTTCCGCCATCCGGTGCGTGTCCTCGCGCTTCTTGACGGCGGAGCCGCGGTTCTGTGCGGCGTCCATGATCTCGGCTGACAGCTTGTCGATCATCGTCGTCTCGTTGCGGGCGCGCGCCGCGGCGATGATCCAGCGCATGGCGAGCGCAATCTTGCGCTCGGGCCGCACTTCGACCGGCACCTGATAGGTCGCGCCGCCGACCCGGCGAGAGCGCACCTCGATCGAAGGCGTAACATTGTCCAGCGCTTCCTTGAAGAGGTCGATCGGGGGCTTTTTCAGCTTCTGCTCGATGCGGCCGAGGGCGCCGTAGACGATCTTTTCGGCGGCCGGCTTCTTGCCGTCCTCCATCACGTAATTCATGAACTTCGAGACCATCACGTCTCCGAATTTCGGGTCGGCGTCGACGACGCGCTTTTCTGCTCTGCGGCGGCGAGACATGGGCGTCCTCCTTACTTCGGCCGTTTGGCGCCGTAGAGCGAACGGCGCTGCTTGCGGTCCTTGACGCCCTGGGTGTCGAGGACGCCGCGCAGGATGTGGTAGCGAACGCCCGGAAGGTCCTTCACGCGGCCGCCGCGGATGAGCACGACCGAGTGCTCCTGGAGATTGTGGCCCTCGCCCGGAATATAGCCGATCACTTCATAGCCATTGGTGAGGCGCACCTTGGCCACTTTGCGCAGCGCCGAATTCGGCTTCTTCGGCGTCGTCGTGTAGACGCGCGTGCACACGCCGCGCTTTTGCGGGCAGGCCTGCATCGCCGGGACCTTGTTGATCTTCCGGCGCGGCGTCCGGGGCTTCCGGATCAGCTGTTGGATCGTCGGCATTCGTCCTCAAACCTCGTTTCGCCCGGCAGGCCGCCACCATGGCGGCCTCAAGGCCACAAACGACGCAATCGAGCGGGGCCCCGGAAAGCGGAACGCCGCTCGAAAAACCTGCTACTTTTCTTCTTCGGCTAATCGGGCCGCGTATCAGCGCAAACTGACGGCCGGCCCACGTCGCGGCGCACTCTCTAGCGGGGCGATTCAATGGGGTCAAGCGGCGTCGTGGCTGAAATCGCCGCCATCGAACCTACCCCTCCAGGAGCGACCCTGGCCTCGACAAGGCCGTCGCGACGCGGGCAGAAACCCGCCTTGTGGCCCGGCCAGGGAATGGAGCCCGAACATCGCATGAGGATCGCCATTGTTCAGTACGGCGTTTTTCACCCGAAGTTCGAGGAATTCAGGACAGGCGGCAGGGAGTCTTATTATGCTCAGCGCTACTCGGTCGACTTCGTCGCCGGCCTGGCGGAACAATGCGAATTTCTCGGCGTATGCGGCGTGCTCGGCGACCGGGCGGAAGAGGTGGCGCTGGGCGGCTCGCTTAACTCGGCGTGCATCCCCCTAAAGCGGGGGCTCGTCGATTCCCCGGCCATCATCGCGCTTTTGAAGAAGTGGTCCCCCGATCGGCTGATCCTGCAAACGCCGGATCGCCGCATCCTGCGCTGGGCGCTGGCGGCGCGCATTGCGACCTTGCCGTTGCTGGCTGACAGTTTCGATCAGACCGGCCTGCGCACGCGCATCGGCAATCTCCTGCTGGGAAGGCTCTTATCCAACCCGGCGATAGGCGCGGTCGGCAATCACAATTTCCCTGCCTGCCAGTCCTTGCGTCGGATAGGCGTCCCCGCGGAAAAGATTTACCCTTGGGACTGGCCGCACGATCTGCGACCCGAAAATCATCCCCCCAAGACCCTCGGCCCGCCGCCGCACCGGCTGACCTTTGTCGGCGCCATGACCAGGGACAAGGGAGTGGAGGATTGCCTTGAAGCAGCCGGCCTTCTGCGCCAGCGCGGCCTGAACTTCCGCATGACGCTCATCGGCGGCGGCGATTTTCTGGAGGCCGCGCGCGCGCGCATCAAGGCCCTTTCGCTGGATGAGATGGTTTCTGCGCCCGGCCGCGTCGACCACGACGACGCCGTCGCCGCCCTGGCTGCATCGACATTATCCATTGTACCAAGTCGGCGCGTCTACGCAGAAGGTCTGCCCATGACGATCTACGAGACGCTCGCGACCCGAACGCCGCTTATCCTCTCCGATCACCCGATGTTTCAGCTCTATTTCCGCGATACGCCGGCCGCGCGCATGGTTCCCGAAAAGAGTCCAGAGGCAATAGCGGACGCCGTTCAGAGCTGGCTCGCCGATTTGAGGGCGTACGAAGCCGCGTCAATTGCGACCGAGGCGCTATGGGGGCGGATCAAGTGCGACCTGACCTGGGGCGCGCTGATCGAGGCCTGGCTCGGGGTCGGCGGTTCTGATCTCGCGGCAATAAGACAATATGCGCTGGATCGCAGCCATCGCTCTTGATCACGCTATGCGCGGAATGTCCAACCCATCGCGAACGCGCTGATCGCGGTTCCCCGCCGCGAGTTCCGGCTGCGGATCGGGCCCCTGAATGCCTAGCTGACTCGGACCTTCCTGACTGAATGGCCGCGGCCCCTCATAACGGTGACGTTGTGCGCGCACCCTGGATTGCTTCTCCCTGATTGCTCTCACGCAGAATTGGACCGCTTTGTCCATGGGGCCGATCATGGACCATTCCTCAAAGGCCTCAGCGACCGGGCCATTGAGCAATTCAACCCAGTAATTCAGCAATTCATCGACATAGAAAGATCGGGCGCGGACGAAACCATTCTGCCGCATGCGTTCACAAAGCGCGGAGTCGGCTTTCAGCTTCCTGATAGCTTCAAGCGCGCCCTCGGGGCTGGCGATTTCAATATAGTCGAGATTGCTTCGCCGCAATTCGCGGAACGCCGGCTCGCGCCCCAGCAGCGCCGGAGCGCCGCCCATCCAGGCGTTAACGAGCTTGCTGGCGGGTTTGGTCTTGATGTCTTCTTCGGTCAGATTTCGCACCGCGATGACCGCATCGACGTCAGAGTAGTCATGCATCCTCAAAGGCGCGCCCGCGGGCGGGTCACGCAGATCCAGCCGCAACGTGACCCCAATTTCTCTGAGCGCGCCAAGAAACCTTTCGTCTCGGAACTCCCGCCACAGATTTCCGACATGCCCCTTGTAGGCGATGGTCTCAAAGCGCGCGCCCCGATCGGCATGACGGCGGATCAGGCCGGGGTTCGGCCAGTGCGGCGTCCAGGCGACGCGCGTTTCGGCCGTGCGCAGCTGATTCTGTTCAAAAACGAAATTCGCCAGCTCGGGGAGGTGCGCATCGGCGCGACAGCAGACGATAAAGGCGCGCACCGTACGCTCGCGGATGCCGAGGTCGTGAGCGCTCGCGATGTTGATCGCGCCTGCGACCGGTCTGGGCGCATGGCGCGGCTCGAGACCCGCGCGGTGAAAATAGATGAAGGGGATAATGACCCAGTTGTTTATGGCTCCGACGCACCGCTGCGCCAGCACCTCGTCGCTGACATCTGCGATCCGGCCGTCCCGGATCTCCGGCCAGAGATGTTTGTCCGGAATGACGAAATTGACTGGATGCTTCATCTCGCCCATCACGCGCCAGCCCCCGGGAACGCATATCCGCGGGGTTTTGGGAGCGCCTGCTTGTCGTAGGCCCATTCCCTGAACGGGCCTTCTTGATCGACCCAGTGCAGGAAAATGTGCGCTGACCAGCGGTTCGGATTCGGCGACATGCGGCCGTGGCGATGGTTGACGCCCCTGTAGAGAATGGCGTCGCCGGGATTGAGCCGCACCGTTGCATGTGCTTCATCGCCAAAATCGGTCCCCGCCTTCAGCTTGCAGGCGGTCTCGAAGTCGTAAAAGCGGGCGCCAATCTCGAAATCCCAAACGATGTCATCGGCATAGTCCAGCGCGAGCGAGAGCGAATGCTCGCAGGACGGACGATCCGAATGGATCGTGCAGATATCGCCTTTCTGGTAAACACGGAAAAATCCGTAGGTCGGGACCAGAGTCTTCCCGGTCACGTCGCACATCCGAGATGTGAGACCCCAGTGAAAGCCGGTCAGCGGCGGGTAGTGGTAGCTGTAGATCTCGAACGAAGCCCTGGTGTTGACCGATGGAGGACGCAAATGCTTTTGCATTGCGCCAGGTTTTGCCAGATAGAGGTCGATGAGGCCGAGCAGATTGCGCGCAACGGTCCCGGGCGCAACGCCCTCCAGCTGCGCGTAGCCATTGGCGTCATAGTGTGCGCGATGGTCCGGCGTTTCGGTCATTGGGTCCTCTTCGCGCCGACGCGCTGGGCGAGCGAGGCCGCCATGAAAGCGTCGAGATCGCCATCGAGGACAGCGCTCGGGCTCGGACTTTCTACTCCGGTGCGCAGATCCTTCACCATCTGATAGGGCTGCAGCACATAGGAGCGTATCTGGTGCCCCCAGCCGATGTCGGTCTTGGAAGCCGCCGCCGCGGCCGCCGCTTCCTCGCGCTTCTGAAGTTCAAGTTCGTAAAGACGGGCTCGAAGCATCGCCCAGGCCGTGGCGCGGTTCTTGTGCTGCGAGCGCTGGCTCTGGCACTGCACGACAATGCCCGTCGGAATATGGGTGATGCGGATCGCGGAGTCTGTCTTGTTGATGTGCTGGCCGCCGGCGCCTGAGGCGCGGAAGGTGTCGACGCGACAGTCGCTCTCGTTCACATCGACCTCGATCGCGTCATCAATCACCGGATAGACCCAGACCGAGGCGAATGAGGTATGACGGCGGGCGTTGGAGTCATATGGTGAGATGCGCACCAGCCTGTGCACGCCGGATTCGGTTTTCAGCCAGCCATAGGCGTTGCGGCCGCTGACCTGAATGGTCGCTGACTTGATGCCGGCCTCGTCTCCCGCCTGCTCTTCAATGACCTCGACGCCATAGCCATGCGCCCTCGCCCAGCGGACATACATGCGCAGAAGCATGGAAGCCCAGTCGTTGGATTCGGTGCCTCCGGCGCCTGGATGAACCTCGAGAAAACAGTCATTTGCATCGGCCTCGCCCGAGAGAAGCGCTTCGGTCTCCGCCTTGGCGGCGCTTTCCGCGAGCCTGCGCAGTGCGGCCTGCGCGTCATCAAGCGCGGCCTGGTCCCCCTCTTCTTCGGCCATCCCGGCGAGCGCCAGAAGATCCTCCACCTCTCGGCTCATGCCGGCGATGGCCCCGATCTGGAATTCGAGCGCGTTGCGCTCCTGCATGACCTTCTGGGCCGCCGCAGGGTCGTTCCACAGCGCGGGATCCTCAGACTTTGCGTTCAATTCACGAAGGCGGTCCTCAGCAACAGCGAAGTCAAAGACGCCTCCTCAGCAGTTCCAGCGACTGCTTGATGCCGGCGGCGTAGGCGTCGATTTCGGCGCGCATGGCTTCCCGTAAATGAGCGATGAAGGTGAAAGACGAGGGTGAATGAGCCTCGGCGCTGCGTCAACTCATACGCTGTCCGCTATCCGCCATCTTACCCATTCTCAATAGAGCCCGGTAAGATCCTCTGTAGGCGG
>CAYTVQ010000196.1:0-5349 GCA_964441615.1 uncultured Caulobacterales bacterium
TCCGCTCCAAGGGCGTCGGCGTCTATTTCGTCACGCAGAACCCGCTCGATGTGCCGGACTCGGTATCGAGCCAGCTCGGCAACCGCATCCAGCATGCGCTTCGCGCCTTCACGCCGAAGGAGCAGAAGGTCGTGAGGGCGGCCGCCGAGACCTTCCGGCCCAACCCCGCCTTCTCCACGCTGGAGGCGATCACGGACCTCGCCATCGGGGAGGCGCTGGTTTCGACCCTGCGCGAGAAAGGCGCTCCGTCCGTGGTCGAGCGCACGCTCATTCGCCCGCCCGCCTCGCGTCTTGGACCGATCAGCCCGGAAGAGCGCGCCGAAACCATCCGCAACTCGCCGCTTCGCGGCAAATATGAAAAATCCATCGACCGCGAGTCGGCCTATGAGATTCTCACGCGCCGCGCCGAGCGGGCGGAGCGCGACGCCGCCGATGCGCGCGAACGCGAGGGACGGCGCGGCCGGGAGGAAGGGGCGCGCGCGCCGGCCCGACGGCGCTCCAATCGCCAATCCCTGGGCGAGGCGGCGGCAAAAACGGCTGTCCGCACCCTTTCCGCGGCGCTGGTGCGCGGCCTCCTCGGCACCCTCAGTGGAAAACGCCGCCGATGAAGGCGTCCGCGGATACGCAGGACGACTGGAAGACTTTCGCGCTGATGGTCGCCGGCATGGCGGTCACGCTCGCCGCCGCCTTCGGCTTCGGTCTCCTGCTTGAGACGCCGCCGGCTGCGACCCTCCGCTTCGAGGCGTCGGCGCTGATCGCGGGCGTTCTTGCAACGGCGCCGCTTGTCCTCCTGCTCGAATGGTTCATGCGGACCGGTCATCCGCCGCTCGCCCGATTTCGCGAGTCGCAGATCGGTTTCTTCGCCGGCATCGGCTTCAGGTTCACGCCGCTGCGCATCGCGGTTCTGGCGATTGGCGCCGGCGTCACGGAGGAGCTGCTCTTTCGCGGCGTCTTCCAGACCTGGGCCGCCGGCGAGCTGCCGCTCTTCCTTGCGCTCCTGCTGCCCAACATTCTCTTTGGCGCGCTGCACTGGCGCACCACGCTTTACGCAGTGATCGCCGGCCTCGTCGGCGTCTATCTCGGGATCGTGTTCCTGATGACCGGCAACCTGCTCGCTCCCATCGTCGCGCACGCGCTTTACGACACGGTTGCGCTTCACAAGACGGCGCGCGCCATAGCCGCGCGCGGCGCCAGGGCAGAGTAATGCGCTGGTCCGTGCAGCAGGACGCGGCGCTGAGTGCGGTCAATCGCTGGCTGAAAGCGCCCGCGAACCAGGTCTTCCGCCTGTTCGGCTACGCGGGCGCCGGCAAGACGACGCTCGCCCGTCATATCGCGGAAAGCGCCGGCGGCGATGTCGCGTTCGCCGCCTTCACCGGCAAGGCCGCGCATGTGATGCGCCAGAAGGGCTGCGCCGGCGCCTCCACCATCCACGCGCTGATCTATCGGCCGGCCGACGAAAGCGAGGACGGAGAACTCGTATTCGCGCTCCGGCGCGACGCCCCCGCCTCGAAAGCCGACCTCATCATCATCGACGAGTGCTCAATGGTGGACGGCGATCTCGGGCGCGACTTGCTCTCATTCGGCAAGCCGGTGCTTGTTCTCGGCGATCCCGCGCAGCTGCCTCCCGTGAAGGGCGGCGGCTTCTTCACCGAAGCGCAGCCCGATTTCATGCTCGTCGAGATACACCGTCAGGCGGCGGATAATCCGATAATCCGCCTCTCCATGGATATCCGCGAGGGGCGCGAGCCTGAACGGGGAGACGACGACCGCCTGCGCCTCGTTTCCCGGCGAGAGATCAGTTCAGAGATCATCCTCGCCGCCGACCAGGTGCTTGTCGGAACCAACCGCACGCGGCGGCGCTACAACGACCGCATTCGCGAACTCAAGGGCCACTCGGGATTTCTGCCGGAAGCCGGCGAAAAGCTGGTTTGCCTGCGCAACAACAAGCACAAGGGCCTGCTCAATGGCGGCATCTGGACCGTCCGCGAGCAGAGGCCGCCGAAAGGCGGCCGCGCGCGCCTCGTCGTCCAGCCGGAAGACGGCGGCAAGCCGGCGCGCATTTCAGTGCCGACCGCGTTTTTCACCGAAGGCGCCGAAAATGTCCCCTTCGAGGCGCGGCGCGGCGCGGACGAATTCGATTTCGGCTACGCGCTGACCGTGCACAAGGCGCAGGGCTCGCAATGGGACGACGTCGTGCTGTTCGACGAAAGCTTCGCCTTCCAGGACCAGCGCGCGCGCTGGCTCTATACCGGCGTCACGCGCGCCGCCGAGAGGCTGACGCTCGTGCGATAGGCCTATTCCTCGCCGCGAAGCCGATCGAGCGAGAATGCGCCGTTCAAACGCCCGTTTACGGGCTTTATGACAGTGTCAATGAGATCGAATACCCCGCCGAATGCGGCAAGAATCGATTCGACCCGCGATGGTTCCTCGAGCGGCCTGAACATCGACCCCATATTGAGGCGGTCGCCGGTCTCAATGGCGATCAGCAGCTTGCCGTCGATGAAGGCGGCGCGCAGCTTCTTGCCCTTGAACAGGCGCTCAAGCTCCTGAAACCGTTCCAGGACCAGCGGATCGAGGAGCTCGCGCGCCTCGACCTGATCGGTCGACCACGCCTCGAACGCCTTCTCGAATTCCGATGAAGCAAGGCCGACGCGCTGGAACGCGCTGCCCGGCTTCATGAGCGCATTGAGAATGCCGGAGTCCCTCATGACGACGGTCTTTCCCAGAAAGCGCCGCGGGTAATCCAGAATCAGAAGCTGGCCGTGGAATACCGTCCGGGTCTGGCTGTTCTTGCCTGTCGTCCTGTAATGGAGATGCGCCTCGCACATAAGGAAGCCGGCGCCGCTGCGCGCGCCCCGCACCTCGTCTTCCCAGCTTTCGATGTTGAACGCCGGCAGCAGCTTGTGCGTCCGAAAGGTCTCGCAGTAGTCGGGGCGCGGAAAGCGCGAGCGATAGGCGAAGCCGAGCCTGCCGCTCACCCGTTCGAGCAGACCGTGCGCAATGTCGTCGCGCGTGCGGTTGACGATGAAAGTTCCGAGCGCCGCGGCTCCGAGACCGATCACGATCGCGACTTGCAGGTTAATCTCGCCGAACGGACCGAGAAACAGCACCGCCAGCGCGCATGCGCCAAGCGCGCCGGTGAGGATGGCGAAATTGGCGACGGCGGCGCGCCGATCCTTCTCCTTCAGCGCAAGGTAAGGCGCGATCTCCGCCTCGTAGAACGGGCCCATGTCCGAGAACTCGGAATGGGGCGGAACTGTGATGGTTCGCACGCGGAACCCCCCTCTCCGTCACCACACCAGCATGTCGTAAACCCTTCATTAACGCATCCATCGCGCCTGCGTCAGCGGAATGACATGGTGAACCGTCGATTAAGGGGAGCGCGTCATGATGGCCGCCAGCAACAGGTAGATTGGCCCAATGACAGGGTTGCTTGAACGCCCTTCGGTCCCGGCGCGGGCCCCGGCCCATGTCGTCGACCGGCAGCTGCGCGAGATCAAGATCCAGCTGCCGACCATATTTGTCAGCCTTGCGTTGTGCTCGCTCTTCCTCAGCGTGACCTTCTTCGCGCGCGCGCCGCTGCTGGTCATCGGATTTCAGGGACCTTTCCTGCTGTTCTGCGCGCTGCGCCTCCGCAGCTGGATCCGGCTCGATATCGACCGGATGGACGAGGCTGCGAAGCGTCTGCGGTTGCGCAGAACGCGGACAAACGCCATCCTGCTCGGTCTCGCGACGACCGTGACGGCGTTCGCCTTTCACGGCGTCGCATCCGGTCTCGAACATCTGACAATCCTGATGTGGGTCGGCTTCTGCGGCATTGCCGCCTCGATGGCGCTGGCGGCGCTCAAACCGGCTTCGCGCGCCATACTCGTCCTCGGGACCGCGCCTTACGCCCTGTTCCTCGCGGCGACCGGCGACGGCGCCGTGCGCACGGTGGCGCTGGTCATTCTGCTCGCGATCCCGGTCGCCGTCAGACAGTATGGCCGCATCGCCGATTTTCTCGTCGAACTTTGCGAAAGTCTCGAGCAGGCCGCCCAACTCAAAGGACGCTCGGACGAAACCTTGCGCTCCTTCATGGAAGTCGCTTCCGACTGGGCCTGGGAGCGCGACGCCGAAGGACGGCTCACCTATATCTCCCCGCAATTCGAGCGGGTCGCCGGCCTCGAGCCCGGCGCGCTCCTGGGAACGGGACCTGAAGGCATTCGCAGCCTCAGGGGTTTCAGGAAGCGCCCTGAATCGATCACCTATGACGAGGGCGTTCGGGACTCCAGGCCGTTCCGCGACATCGTTTTCTCCTTCACCGACTGCGACGGCGCGACGCGCTGGGTCACGGCCAGCGGCCAGCCGCGCTTCGATGCAGCGGGCAGACTGACCGGTTATGTCGGCTGGACGCGGGACGTCACGGCCGAGTTCGCCGCGCGCGAAGCGCTCGAAGCGAGCGAAAAGCGGTTCCAGGATTTCGCCGCCGCCGCGTCCGACTGGCTCTGGGAGACCGACGAGAACCTGCGCTACAGTTTCTTTTCGGCGCGCGCCGAAGAGAATACAGGCATTGCGCACGAACAGTTCATCGGCGCGCGCATGGGGCTGCAGCGCGGCGACGCCGATCCGGAGGCCGTCGCCCGACATCTGGATGCGATCGAGCGCCGCCTGCCGTTCCGCGACGAATTGAGTTCGATCGACGCGCCGGACGGGACAAAGATCTGGATCAGCCGCTCAGGCGTTCCAATCTTTGACGCCTCTGGGGCCTTCAGGGGCTATCGCGGCGTCTGCCGCAACGTCACGGAGAGCGTGCTCGCGCAGCAGGAGCTCGAAAGGAGCCGCCAGCTTCTCCAGCGCGCCAACATCAGGCTCGAGGAAGACGTCGCCCGCCGTACAAAGGAGCTGCTCGACCATTCGACGCTCCTGCAGGAAATCATCGAGTCGATGGCGGAAGGCCTTGCTGTTTTCGATCACGACAAGATCATTCTCGCGAGCAACAGCAAGTGCGCCGCTCTCGCGGCCTCGCCGCCGGAGATGTGGAAGCCGGGGGCCAGCATCTGGAAGCTGCTCGAATTCGCAACGCGGCACGGAATATACAATTACGCGACCGCCGACGAATACGCCGAAGACATGACGCGGTCGCTCAAGCGCGACGGCGTGTTTCGCGCCATGCGCCGCCAGAAGGACGGACGCATCGTCGCCGAGAACATCCGCCAGTGCCCGAGCGGCGCCTTTGTCGTCACCTATAGCGACGTCACCGACATGAAACAGCGCGAGGCTGAGCTCGAAAGACTCTCGGCAGAGCTCCAGGAGGCCAAGGAGGCGGCCGAGGCTGCGAACAGGGCCAAGTCCGAGTTCCTCGCCAATATG
>CAYTVQ010000197.1:0-5333 GCA_964441615.1 uncultured Caulobacterales bacterium
GTTCACCGCACTTTCTAACAGACCGTCAATCTGTTTTTGAAAATCATTCCCGCGTGTGCGTCCCTGGAAGAGGATCTGTCCCCTTGAGCACGTGGATTTGGCTGAAGCCGGTCACCCGAAACCTCACCGCCTGCTCCCGAGACGAGCGCGGCGCGATCGCGATCATGTTCGCGCTCCTGCTCATCCCGCTCCTTCTCTTCGCCGGGGGAGCGATCGACTTTTCCCGCTACAACGCCGTTCGCGCCGACCTCATCGAGTCGCTCGACGCCGCCGGCCTCGCCATGGCGCAGATCGACGAAGCCAATCCGCCGGAGATCGCCAGCCTTACGGGCACTGCGCGCGAAAACTATCTCAAGGAATGGGGCCGCAATTTCTTCCACGAGAACTTCCGCAGCGACGGCATGATCGACGGTCTTCAGGTCGATTTCATCATGACGCCGACGACCATCACGCCGCAGGTTTCCGGAACGCTGAAGACCGTGATCCTGCGCGCCGCAAGCCCTCTGCTGGGCGGCAGCTCTAACTTCGCCTATTTCGACATGACGTCGGACACCGAGATCACGCGCCGCGGGTCCGGCAATGTCGAGCTCGCCATGCTGCTCGATACGACCAACTCCATGGCGGGCACGAAGATCGCGGACCTGAAGCTCGCCGCGGCGGACCTCATCAACATCGTCGTCAGGGCCGAGCAGACGCCCTTCTATTCCAAGGTTGCGGTGATCCCCTACGGCGCCTCGGTCAACCTTGGCGCCAACGCCGCAACCGTGCGCGGCTCGACAACCCCGGGCAAGACGATCACGGCCGCGAGCTGGGCCGCGGCGAGCGGCGTCGGCATCAACAGCATCACGAAAGCGAATCCCGCCGTGGTGACGACCGCCAGCAACCACAACCTCAATAACGGCGACGTAGTCTGGATCAGCGGCGTCTCAGGCATGACGCAGGTAAACAACAAGGCCTACACGGTCGCAAATCGGACAGCCACGACGTTCCAGCTTCAGGGAACGAACAGCACGAGCTGGTCGAACTATTCGAGTTCGAGCAGCGACTTCGTCACTAAGTGCCAGGCTGCCGGGTGCCGTCTTGTCTTTACGTCGGCCAATCACGGCTTCGCCAATAACGACTATGTCTACATGACCGGCCTTGGCGGCCTGTCCCTGACATCAGCCGGGACCTCCGCGAGCGCGGCGGCCATCAACAACGCCGCCTATGCGAGTTCGAGCGTGTGGCGCGTCGGCAATGTGACGGCCAACACCTTCACGCTCGAATCGCATTCGTCATGGAACAACCCCGCCCTTGGTCCCTACTACAACGCCTTCACTTCGGGCGGCGCCGCACACTGCACCGTCGCCGGCTGCGAATACTACCGGTTCACCAATGGCGACGGAAACATGCGCGTGCATCCGATCACCACCTGCGTCAGCGAACGCACCGGCGGGAATGCGTATACGGATGCTTCCTATTCGACCACGCCCTTCGGGCGGACCTATCCGCCGTCGCACCACTGCGTCGCGGCCAATGTCATCGCGCCTCTGAGCAGCAACAAGGCGGACCTGATCGCCAAGGTCAACGCTCTCTCCGCGTCGGGCCCCTCGGGCGGCCATGTCGGCGTCGGCTGGGGCTGGTATGTGCTTGCCCCGAATTTTGCCCCGCTCTTCCCGACAGCCTCGCAACCGGCGGCCTATGATGCTCCGAATACGCAGAAAGTCGTCGTCCTGATGACGGACGGCGAATACAACAGCTCCTACTGCAACGGCGTCGTTTCAAACGTGACCTCGACGTCGGGCAGCGGCAGCAGCTCGGAGAAAATCAACTGCGCGGCGCCGAACGGGCACTCATACAACCAGTCCCAATCGCTCTGCGCAGCGATGAAGAATGAGGGCGTCATCGTCTACACGGTCGGCTTCCAGGTCGTCGATAACCAGAGCGCGCGCGATCTCATCAACAACTGCGCGACGAGCTCGCGGCACGTTTATATGGCCGCAACGGGCGCCCAGCTGCGCGAGGTGTTCAGCACCATCGCCGGCGAGGTCTCGGAACTTCGGGTGTCTCGATGATGCGCGGCCTCAAGCGGCGCCGGAGATCGCTCTTTCGATGCCGACGCGGCTCGACGGCAGTCGAGTTCGCGATCGTCGCCGCGCCCTTCCTCATGGCCATGTTCTCGACCTTCGAGGTCGGCTGGTTCTATTTCGCCAACTCGGTGGTCGACGGCGCTTCGGTGAACGCCGCGCGCCTCATACGCACTGGCGAGGCGCAGAATGGCGGGATGGACAAAGACGCCTTCTTCGATGAAATTTGCAGGATCGTTCGCGTTCTCGGGGACTGCGACACGCGCCTGACCGTCGAGGTGCGGACCTATCCGACCTTCGCGGCGCTGGCCGCCGACAATGGACCCGCCGTCTGCCGCGACGCCCTGCCGGCGGCTGTCGCCGCCATTCCTTATCAACCTGGGCAGGTCAGCCAAATCGTCCGCGTCCGCATCTGCGTGCTCTACAAAACGCTGAACCCGGCCATAGGCGTCAATCTTGCGGAATCCAGCAATGGCCTTCGCCGGATCGTCGTTACGCATCTCTTCCGCAACGAACCCTTCTGACACCGGCGCGCCATGAAGATTCTTCGATCCACTCGAATTGCTCTCGGCCTCTTCGCCGACAGGCGCGGCATCGCGGCGACCGAGTTCGCCATGCTGCTGCCGGTGATGCTCGTCCTTTTCTTCGGAATGCTCGAAGGTTCGGATCTGCTGATCATGAACAGGCGGCTCGCCCATACCGCCAACACGGTCGCGGACCTCGCCGCGCGCGAGCGCAATATCTCCTATGCCCAGCTGAATGACCTTCTCGTCGGGGCCCGGCGCCTCCTGGAACCCACCGACACGTCAACGCTGACCATCACTGTCGTCAGCGTGATCTCATCGGGAACTCCCGCGCGTCCGACCGTCCACTGGAGCCGCAACAGCAATGGCGCGACGCCCTACGCGGCAGGGACGAATTATGTCGGACTCGGCAATCAGGCGACTCTCAATCCCGCCATGTCCCTGATCGTGGTCGAGATCGACTACACTTATGACTCGGGGCTGACCAGCAAGGTCTTCCACCGGCCCTATGTCATCGCTTTCGATTCGAAGCGCATTCCGCGCAAGTCGCCGCGCGTGCAGCTCTGCAATGACGCAGTCCCGGCCGTCTGTACGACCTGATCGGCCTCCGCGCCGGCGCCATCCATCAAGCGCAACACGACCGCCGCCGCATTGAATGCCGAAAGCGCATCGCTTGCGGCATTCAAGATGTTTCAGCGCACCCGCTGGGTTGCAGGCTTCTAGAAGCGGTACCGCACCGTTACGCCGAACGTCCGGGGCTGATTGGTGTGGAACCCGAGACGGGCGCGGCCGCCCCGCTCGCGGTCGAAAGCGAGCAGCGCGTTCTCATCCGTCACGTTGTTCACGTAGAAGATGAGGTCGGTCGCGCCCCAGCTCATGCCGGCGCTCAGATTGAGGATCTGGTAGGATGGAAGCTCAAGGTCCAGCACCGTCGGGTTGAGACCGGTGGCCCCTCCAAACGGCAGATTCGAGACGAAGCTCCGGGGGTTGCCTTCCTGGTCTCCGGGCTGGGTGTAGCGCGAGCTGATGTGCTGGAAGGACCCGGCGATGAACCCTTCGACATCGCTGCCAAGAGCGAAGGTGTATTGCGCGCTGGCGGCGAGCTGAAGCTTTGGCACCGAAGCGAGGCGGTTGCCGTCGCGGATGCCGCCGATCACGTCATTCGGATTGACCGTCGTGTTGTCCGGCAGCGTCGAATCGAACTCGGCTTGCACCCAGTTGCCGGAGAGCGAAACATCGAAGCCTTCAAACAGTTCGGCGCCAAGTTCCGCCTCGAAGCCGAGGGTATGGGCCTTCGGCACGTTGAACGAGATGCGCGAGGAGCAGGTGCCGGCGTCGACGGTCACCTGAAGATTTTTGATGTCGGTATAGTATCCGGCCGCGTTGAACGTGACCCTGCCGGATCTCACCTTCACCCCGCCCTCATAGTTCCAGAGCGTTTCGTCGTCATAATCCTGGAACCCGCCGAACAGCGCGACGTCCGCCGGCGAGCACAGAGGCACGTTGAGGGGGTCGTTCACCCCGCCCAGACGGAAGCCCTTGGACGCCTGCGCGTTCAGCGTGACGTTGTCCGAAACATCGTAGGAGAGGAGGAAGCGCGGCGAGAACCCGTCGGACTTGGTCGAGTCAGTGCGATTATCGCCATTCGAGAAGAGCCCGCCGGAAATGAAAGCGCGGTCTTCCTTGAAGTCGTAGTAGCGGGCGCCGGCGGTGATGTCGAAGCGGTCGGTGACCGCCAGCGTCGCCTCGCCGAACACGGCGAACTGGTTGATGTCATAGGGAAGATCCGCCGAATACGGAGAATCCGCCGGGAAGGTCCCGTTGGTCGCCGCCGCGGTGCCGGCGCCGAAACGGAGGTCCGTGAAGACGTCATAGCCCGGCGTCGGCAGCCGTTGCGCGTAATTGCGCTCGATGTCGGTGTAGAAGAGACCGAGAACCCACTGCAGTCTGCTCTCATAGTCCGACGCGAGACGGGCTTCCTGCGTAAGAGTTTTCAGCTGCGTGGTGTCGCGCAGGTTGGAAGGAATCAGATAGGCGCCAGGAGCATATGCGAGATCGATGGACACGGAATGCGTCAGCGCGCTTGCATCGCGGCTCACGAGTATGTCGCGCGCCTGATAGCTCGTGATCGACGTGAAGGTCACGGCCCCAAGATCGAACTCGGCGTTGAGGTCCGACATGATGAAGCGGTCCTCGAACGCTTCGCTGCGGAGCAGGTACTGCCGTCGCTCCTGGAAGTTGACTGCGGGACGGATCGTCGTGAACGGATTGGCGTAGAGGTTATAGACCTCCTGCCGGTTGAAGCCGTCGACATTGATGTCCTGATAGGTGAAGCGCGGCGTGATCGTAATGTTCTCTGTCGGCTCCCAGCGCAGCGCGATGCGCGTGCCGAAGCGGTTGCCGTCATTGACATCGTCGCTGATCGAACCGCCCTCGCCCAGGGCGTCGATGAATCCGGGATAGATGGTGCCGAATGCGACGATGCGGAGCGCCGCGTTGTCGCCGATCGGGAAGTTCACGGCGCCCTTCAGGTGCCCGCCCGTGCCGCCTTCCTGAACGTGGTTGGCGTTGCCTTCGATCGTTCCTTCAAACTCCCCGAGCGTGGGCTGATTGGTGATGTAGCGAATGGTGCCGCCGATATTGCCCGATCCGTAAAGGGTGCCCTGCGGACCGCGCAGCGTTTCGACGCGGTTGAGGTCGAAGAGTTCAAGGTCCGGCGTGAACAGCGACAATGAGACGACGG
>CAYTVQ010000198.1:0-5313 GCA_964441615.1 uncultured Caulobacterales bacterium
GAACGCCGACTCGATGGCCTCGTCGAGCGCCGCCGTCCCATCCGGATCGTCACGCACGTTAGTTGCGGCGTTTGGCAGTGCGGCGGCCGCGTCCGGCGAATTGGTCTCGATGCAATCGGCGCTTTCATTTGCTAACGCGCGCAACGCGCGCCGGACGACGCCGACGTCATTCAGGACGCGGGGCGGTCCTTCCAGCGCCAGCCGCTCAATGGCGGCCGCCCCTTCGGCCGACATGCGGGCGCGCCAGTCAAGGGCGACGAGAGCGCCTTTATGAGCCAGAGGAGGCCTACGCACGCTGACAATCAGGCGCGCGCCCTCCGCCGGCGCCTTCTCACCTTCGCCCAGCATCAGGAAGGCGTCGCGGCCGGCGCCGATATCGACGAATGCGCCGCGCAGGCCGGCTGCAGCCCTGAGCATGCGGCCGACGCAGATGTCGCCGAACTCCGGCAGGCGCGACAGCCCTTCATCGCCAAGCGCGGGTCCGAACCAGAACGCAACCGGCTCATCCCCGATCAGCCGGGCGGCGCGGGTCTCGGCGGCGCCGCAGTCAAGGATGAGCCGCCCAGTCACGCGACGCCCGCGCCCTTCAGAAGATTGGCTGTCTCGTAGAGCGGGAGGCCGACGATGTTTGAATAGGAGCCGATGATCGAAATGACGTAAGCGGAGAATTTCCCCTGGATGGCGTAACCGCCCGCCTTGCCGCGCCACTCGCCGCACGCCACATAATCCTCGATCTCTGGGGCCGAAAGCGACTTTACCTTCACCCGTGATTCGACGAGGCGCTCCACCAGGCGCCCGCCAGGCAGTGCGAGTGCGACGCCCGAATAGACGCGATGGCTCCGCCCGCTCAGCAAGTCGAGGCAAAGGCGTGCATCCCGTTCCGATTCCGCCTTGGGCAGGACACGCCGACCGCAGGCGACGACCGTGTCGGCTGCGAGAATCGCGTCTTCGGGCCGGCGGCTCGCGACTGTCAGCGCCTTCTCACGCGCGAGCCGCGCGGCATGCGCCCCTGGAAGCTCGCGGGGCTGCACGCTCTCGTCGATATCGGCGGCGACGATGTCCGCAGGCGCAAGTC
This sequence comes from uncultured Caulobacterales bacterium, assembly GCA_964441615.1. GTDB lineage: Bacteria > Pseudomonadota > Alphaproteobacteria > Caulobacterales > Parvularculaceae > Amphiplicatus. Next base: position 1,076 of record CAYTVQ010000198.1, read on the forward strand.
CGATCTGGGCGAGGAGCTCTTTTCGCCGAGGGCTGGCGCTTGCGAGAATAAAGCCGCGCCCAGCCACGGCCCTATTTGAAGCGGAAGGTGACGCGGCCCTTGGTAAGGTCATAGGGCGACATCTCGACCAGCACCTTATCGCCAGCCAGCACGCGAATGCGGTTCTTGCGCATCTTTCCTGCGGTGTGGGCGATGATCTCGTGGCCGTTTTCGAGTTTCACGCGAAAATTGGCGTTAGGCAGCAATTCCTCGACCGTGCCTTCGAATTCAAGCAGCTCTTCCTTCGCCATTCGCTCCCCTGTGGGCCTCTCGGCCGCGAGGCGGCCCCAAACCGGGCCGGAAAATGGGCGGGAAGGCGATCAAAATCAAGGCTTGTGAAAAACTCCCTTGAACCGCTCGGCGAGCCGCCTTGAAAGGTCGTCGCGAACATTGCGATAGGCGGCAAGAATTGCGTCTCTTCCCCCTGCAGCGCCAGACGGATTCTCGATGTCCCAGAACTCGGCGCGTTCTCCCGGCCGACGCTTGCGGATTTCCTCCGCCGCGGTCGCCGTCAGCGCGATCACTACGTCGAAATCCTGGATGCGGACCTGATCGAGCGTCTTCGGCTCATGGCCGGTGATCGCAAGACCGGCTTCAGCGAGCGCCGCCTCGACGAAGGGGTCGAGAGCGCCTTCATAGATACCGGCCGAATCTACTCTCAGCCGATTCCCCGCGCCGGCCTTGAGGAGCGCCGCCGCCATCGGCGAGCGCACCGAGTTCATGTTGCAGACGAAAAGGACGGACATGGTCATGAGTCAGCGCATGTGAAAGCTGCAGATGAGCGTAAAAAGTCGCCGCGCCGTGTTCTGGTCCAGCGCGACCTTGTCTTTGAGGCGTCCGCTGAGGATCTCAGACCCCTCATTATGCATGGCGCGGCGCGCCATATCGACCGTTTCGATCTGTGCTGGCGCGGCGTTGCGAATGGCCTCGTAATAGCTCTCGCAGAGAAGGAAATAGTCCTTGATGATCTTGCGGAAGGGCGTCAGCGAAAGATGCACTTGCCCGAGCGGGGCGCCGCCCTCGCGCCGAACATCGAAAACAAGGCGCTGCTCGAGGATCGAGAGGCGCAACTCGAACGGCCCCTCGCCCGCCCCGGCCGGTGCGAAATGGTTCTCCTCTAGGAGGTCATAGATCGCGACCTTGCGCTCATGCTCGATGTCCGCGGTGGCGCGCGCGAGGCTCTTCTCGTCAAGCTCGATCTTGACGATGCGGCATAAGGACTGGTGATCACGATGTTCGGGCAATCCTGCTCCAGAACCGGCTCTCAGGCATCGGTCATAGCCCGGTTTCCGCGATCGCGTCACGGGGCGGGGGCCTTGCCGGCAAAGGGCGGGAGGCGTCAGGTGAGAAGGCCAAGCCGCGCCCGAACGACCGCGGCAATATCCGCTGCGACCGCTTCGGGCTGGCGGGCGGCGTCGACAACCGCACAGCGCACGGGATTGGCGGCGGCGATATTTAGAAACGCCCGGCGTACGCGCTCCTGATAGTCCGCGCCCTTCGCCTCGAAGCGATGCTCGCCGCCCCGCTCGGAGGTTCGCGACAGGGAGATTGCAACCGGCGCATCAAGGACGAGCGTGAGGTCCGGACCATCGGCGCCGACGACGAGAGTCTCAAGCGTCGCTAAGACCTCTTCGCCGAGCGCGCCGGCGAATCCCTGATAGGCCATGCTGGAATCAGAGAACCGGTCGGAGAGCACGACCGCCCCGCGCGCCCGCGCCGGATTGATGACCTTTTCCAGATGGTCCGCCCGCGCAGCGTACATGAGAAGCGCCTCGGTCAGCGGCGACCATCGGTCGGCCGCGCCCGTCACCAGAAGCTCCCGAATGGCCTCAGCGCCGGGAGAGCCGCCGGGCTCGCGCGTGGTCACAACTTCCACGCCCGCGCCATGGAGGCGTCCGGCGAGCAACGCGATCTGCGTCGATTTGCCGACGCCGTCGCCGCCTTCAAACGAGATGAATGCGCCGCGGCCCTTCCCGGTCACGGTCTAGCGGGCGTCTTCGGGCGCGCCTGCGGGCGCGGCGCTGCGCTTGGGCAGCAGCAGCGTCTTCGCCGCAAGCCCGATCTTGCCGAAGACCCCGACCTCCTTCACCGCCTTGCCGGCGTAGAGCGGGAATTCGCGCCGGTCCCCGGAGGGCGTCTCGATTCTCAGATAACCGATCTCCTGACCGGCGGCGATCGGCGCCTTGACCGGCCCTTCATAGACGACAGTCGCCTTCACGGCGCTGGCAACCGCGCGATGGAGGATGGCCGAGACTTTTTCCTTCGTCACGAGCGGAACGGATTTCTCCGCGCCCTTGAAGACGAGTGCGTCCCCAACGATGTCGCCCTCCTTGTATAGGACCTTGTTTGCAAAATCATTGAACGCAATGCGCATCAGGCGCTGCGCCTCAACCGAGCGGTCCTTTTCCGAGCCCATGCCGTGGAAAACGACGATGCGGCGCACGCCGTCCTGAACGGCGGTGCCGGCGAGACCGTAGCCCGCCTCCGCCGTGTGGCCGGTTTTGAGGCCGTCGGCGCCGGGAAAGGTCGCAAGCAACGGATTGCGGTTCGGCTGTCTGATGCCTTCCCAGGTGAATTCGCGCTCCGAGTAGATTTTGAAGTATTCCGGATACTCCTTGATGATCCGGCGCGAGAGCAGCGCGATGTCGCGCATGCTCATCAGTTGTTTCGGATCCGGCTTGCCGTGCGAATTGCCGAAGGTCGAGTTGTTGAGGCCCCATTCGCGCGCCTTCTTGGTCATTAGATCCGCGAATGCTTCCTCCGAGCCCGCGATATTCTCCGCAACCACGATGCAGGCGTCATTCCCCGACTGGATGATGATCCCGCGCAAGAGGTCGATGACCTTGACCTTGGTGTTGACACGGACCCACATCGACGAGCCTTCCCGTTCGAGCCAGGCCTTCTCGCTCACTGCAAACTCGTCGGTGGGTTTCAACTGGCCCGACTTGATGAGGTCGAAGACAATCGCCGACGTCATGAGCTTGCTCATGGATGCCGGCGGCGTCGGCTCGTCGGCGTTCTTCTCGTAGAGAACGGCGCCAGTGTCATAGTCCATGATGACCGCGAATCTCGCCGGCGTCGTGACAAGATCATCCTGCGCACGGGCGGATCCCACCGCCAAAGCAGCAGCGAACGCGGCGACAAGAATTCTCAGCATCTGACCGTTCCCGAAAAGTTATTTGCTCGCGCCGAAGGTGGTTTTGCCGGCGAGGCGCGCTTCAAGATAACCCGCTTCGCGGAGTGCGGCCAAGCGCGACTCGGCGGCGGCGAGGCTTGCGTAGGGTCCGATCTCGAAGCTGTAGCGCGACCGCGCGCCGGGGCTCATGATTCGCGTCTGCTCGCTCGAGGCGACTATAGAGCGGGCGACCTCCGCCGCCTCAAGATCATCAAACTCGTCGAGCACAATCCAGACTTCATTCGTCCTCGGCTCCATGGGGATAGGACTGCGGGACAGGGAAGGCGTCGGCGGGCCGGCGACGGGCGGCAGCGGGGCGGCGGTCACCGGCGTCGGCTGGGGCGGCCCGGTCACGGGTCCCTGTTCGACCGGAACCTGCGCAGCGGGCCGCGGGGACCCTGGCGAGACTGTGGCTGCGGCTGCCGTGCGCTCGCCGAGCACCGGCGCCTGCGCATAGAGATCCGCTCGACCGATATAACGCACCCTCACTCGGGCAAGTCCCTGCTTCTCGAAGCCAAGCGCGATGGCCGATGCGTGGGAGAGGTCGATGATCCGGTCGCCGACAAAGGGTCCGCGGTCATTCACCCGCAAGATGGCGCGCCTGCCGTTGTCGAGATTCTCCACCTCGACAAGGGACGGCAGCGGCAGGGTGGTATGGGCTGCTGTCAGGCGGCGCTTATCAAAGATCTCGCCGTTCGCCGTCAGCTTGCCGTGGAACTCGTCGCCATACCAGGACGCGGTCCCGAACGCGACATAGCTGGGCTCCTCCCGCGGCACATAGGTCCTGCCGTTGATCTCGTAAGGCGCGCCCACCTTGTAATGAGGACTAGCGCGGCCGACGTTTCTCGGACCCGAGGCGCAGGCCGCCAGCGCGGCCAGTCCGACAAACATAATCGCGATCCGAAACCCTGGGGAAAAACGCACGACCATGGCTGGCCTATCCGCGATTTTGCGGAGCATGACAATGGTCATTCGTTCATTGGCCTGGCGCCAGCTTGTCATCGATCCGCTCGATTTAGCGCAT
>CAYTVQ010000199.1:0-5268 GCA_964441615.1 uncultured Caulobacterales bacterium
GGCACGCCGAGAAAGATGTCGCCTGAGCGCTGATAGAGCTGGCAGGAGAGCCTTCCCCCGGCGACGTAGAACTGGAACAGGCAGTGGCAGGGCGGCAGCGCCATGCCGGCAATCTCGGCCGGGTTCCAGGCGCTGACGACGAGACGGCGCGAATCGGGATTGCGCCGGATTTCGTTCTGGACCCAGCCGATCTGGTCGATGGCGCTTCCGTCCGGCGCCGGCCACGATCTCCATTGCCGTCCATAGACCGGTCCAAGTTCGCCGTTCTCATCCGCCCATTCGTCCCAGATGGTGACGCCGTGCTCGCGCAGATAGCGGATATTGGTGTCGCCCGAGAGAAACCAGATCAGCTCGTGGACGATGGATTTGACATGCAGCTTCTTGGTCGTGACGAGGGGGAAGCCCTCGGCAAGGTTGAAGCGCATCTGGTGGCCGAAGACGGCTCTGACGCCCGTGCCGGTGCGGTCGGGACGATCAGCGCCCTCCTTATAAGCGCGCCGCAACAGTTCAAGATACTGACGCATCCCTGATGGCGAATCTCCTCGGCGCCCCTGGAACCTAGAGCGCTCCGGGAAAAAGTGGAATTGCGGGATTTCCGCAAGCCCCTTTTTGCCGCCGCCCCCTTTGGCCCTCCTCCCCTTTGACCCTTTCAGCGCCGCTCTCTAAAAGGGTCGCTCCCCTGGGGGGCTCGCGGCAAGGATCGGGTCTGTCACGCATGCGTTTATTGAAGCTGGTTCTTGTCGTCGTTGTCGCGGCGGGCGTCGCGGCCTGCTCTTCCGGCGGAAGCAAGAAGAAATACGCCTATGTCGAGCGGCCGGTGGAGCAGATCTACGCCGACGCCGCGCGGCAGCTCGAAAGAAAGCGCTGGGACGAGGCGATCGAGCTATTCGCCGAAGTCGAGCGCCAGCACCCCTATTCCGCCTGGGCGCGGCGCGCCATGCTGATGCGGGCCTTCGCGCGCTATCAGACCAACGACTATGACGAGGCGATCGAGGCGCTCGACCAGTTCATCTCGCTGCACCCCGGCAACAAGGACGCGCCCTACGCTTATTATCTGAAGGCCATGTGCCATTACGAGCGCATCGCCGATGTCGGCCGCGATCAGGAGAACACCGACAACGCGGTCAAGGCCCTTAATGACGTGATCCGCCGCTATCCCAACACGGAATATGCACGCGACGCGCGCCTCAAGCTCGACCTCACCTATGACCACCTCGCCGGCAAGGAAATGTATGTCGGCCGCTATTATCTGAAGCAGTACAAGCACATCGCGGCGATCAACCGCTTCAAATATGTGATCGACAACTACCAGACGACGGACCACGTTCCCGAAGCGCTCTACCGGCTGGTCGAAGCCTATCTCCAGATCGGAGTCATAGACGAGGCGCGCGCCGCCGCCGCCGTTCTTGGCGCGAACTATCCAGGAAGCGTCTGGTATTCGGACGCCTACAAGCTTTTCAAGCGCAACAACCTGATCGACGCGGCGGGGCTGCCCGTCGCCGTCGTGAGGAAGACCCCGGCGAAAAAGCCCGAGACGCCCGGCGTCGTGAAGGCGCCGGATCTGGGCGATGCGGTGGACGCCGCGCCGGTCCGCGCCGAGGAGACATCGAAGGATCTGGTGCCTGAGGCGGGGCCAGACCGACCCTAGGCAGAGGCCCGCATTCTGGTCGCCAGGCGGCCGCGCGAGCCGCAATCGCCCTATGCGGCGCAACGCGCTTCAGCAGCATGGAGCATATGGTCAAGGTCGACATCGTTACGCCTCCTGGGAGTGGGATGGGGCGGCGTGTCCTTGCCGCCGGCGGCCTCGTCGCCGCGTCGTTTGTCGCATCGCGTTTCGTTGAGGCGCCGGGGCTGATCGAGCCGCTCTGGAAGGCGTCGGGGATCGCGCTCCTCGGGCTTTTCGCAGCGGTGTCGGGCGCATGGCTGGCGGCCTTCGCCTTCTTCGCGTCGTCGACTGGCGATTTCTTTCTCGAGCTTGAGCCGCAGATGCTGATTGCGGGCATGGCGTCTTTTGCGCTGGCGCATCTCTTCTTCATTGCGGCCTTTGCGCTGCGCATGAAACAAGGCGGCATACGGACGAAAAACTGGCCCGTCGCCGCGCTTGTGGTCGCGAGCTCGATCGCAACGCTCGCATGGCTCTGGCCCGATATGGGCAAGATGGCTGCGCCCGTGGCCGCCTATCACGCCGTGCTGACGGCGATGGTCGCCGCGGCGATTCTGGCGCCAGTGTCGCGCTGGGCGCCGGTCGGGGCCGTTCTCTTTCTTGTCTCGGATGCAGTGCTCGGGCTCGGCTGGTTCAAGGGAATGGAAGCGATTCTTCCCTTCAACTGGCCGGTCTATGCGGGCGCGCAGATCCTGCTCGCCTATGGCCTGACGCGGGGCCGGGCATGACGAGCCTGTTCGCCTTTCCCGTCACCCGGCGCTGGCCGCCGAAGCGCCCTGACGTCCTCCAGCTCTACACGCTCGGCACGCCGAACGGGCACAAGATCTCCGTCGCGCTGGAGGAACTGGAGCTTCCCTACGAGGCGCACCGCGTGGCGTTCGACACGAACGATCAGTTCACGCCGGAATTCCTATCGCTGAACCCTAACAACAAGATTCCGGCGATCCTCGATCCGAACGGCCCTGGCGGCCGGCCGCTGCCGCTCTGGGAATCGGGTGCAATCTTGATCTACCTCACGGAGAAAACAGGCAAACTCATGCCGGCCGATCCGGCGCGCCGCTACGAGACCATCCAGTGGCTGATGTTCCAGATGGGCGGGGTCGGGCCGATGTTCGGGCAGGTCGGTTATTTCTTCCACTTCGCGGGCAAGGCGATCGAGGACAAGCGACCGCTCGAGCGCTATGTGAACGAAGGCAAACGCCTCCTCGGCGTGCTCGACGCGCGCCTTGAGGGTCGCGCCTGGATCATGGGCGACGATTACACTATCGCCGACATCGCGATCTTTCCCTGGGTGAGGAATCTCGTTGAAGGCTACAAGGCGGGCGATCTCGTCGGCTTCGCGCAATTCGGCCATGTCGCCCGCGCGCTCGACGCCTTCCTCGCGCGGCCCGCCGTCATTCGCGGCATGACGGTTCCGGCCAAGCCGGCCTAGAGCGTTCCGGAAAAGTGTGAGCGGTTTTCGGATCAGAACGCGCCATAGCTCAAGAGCCTAGGCCACGTTCCCGGCTTGGAAGCCCCAAGGCGCGGCAGGGCTTCAGAACCGCTCCAGCAGGCGTTCGAGATATTCAATCTCCTCGTCGCTGCGCTTGCCGTCCGAAAGGCGGCGGCGGAGTTCCTCGAGGACCTCGCGCGCGGCCTGCGCATCCCATTGCGAGGGCACGTCGACGCCCCGGCCATAGGCCTCGCCCGTCGGGCGTCCGAGAGGATCAGTCGAAGGACCGCGGCCACCCGCCGCCGGCTCCCCATTCTGCGGGTCGCCGCGCTGGCGGGCGAGGGCGCCCGCGCCCTCGCGGAGCGAGGCGATGGCGCGGTCCATGAACGCGCCGGCCGCATCAAAATTGTCCGCATCGAGAGCGGTCTTGGCGTCCCGCATCTCGCGCAAGGCGCCCTTGAGCGCGGCCTCGCCTTCGCCAGAGGGGTCGGCGCCGGAGCCCTTGAGGCCTTCCAGCATTTTCGAAAGATCGCCGGCGATGGCGGCCTGCTCCTCGCCGAGGTCGTCGCCGGAACCGCCGTTTTGTCCGCGTTCGTAGGATCGGTTGGCGAGGTCGCGCTGACGTCCGATGAGATCGCCGGCCTCGCCCGCCGGGCCGCCGGCGCCCTGGCCTGGCCGTCCCTGGCCCTCGCCGCCGCCGCGCCCCGACAGTCGCAGGTTCTTCAGGATGTCCTCAAGATCCGAGAGCGCCTGACGGGCCGCGCCGCGCGCGCCGGCCTGTGAGAGGTCGCGGATCTGGTCGAGCATCTGTTCGAGATCGCCCGGGTCAAGCGTTTGCGAAGGCCCTCCATCTTCTTCGGCCGTGCGCTGTCCCGACTGCGCGAGCGCTGCGAGATAGTGCTGCATGGCCTGGCGCAGCTCCTCGACCAGCCGCGCGATCTCCTCGTCGCTGGCGTCGCGTTCGAGCGCCTCGCGCAGCCTGTCGCGCGCGGCGTCGAGACGCTGGCGGGCAAGCTCCAGCGCCTCGTCTTCGAGCTGCAGGGCGAGCGGCCAGAACGCCCTGACCGTCTCGCTGAAGTCCTCGCCGTTCTGACGCATGACGCGCCAGAAGGCGGCGCGCATGAGGAGATAGTCCGTGGAGCTCTCATAGAAGCGGTCGGGGGCGAGGGTGAGCGCATCGAGCGACCGTCCGACGCGCGGCCAGTTCTCGGCGGCGACGGCGAGCGTCTGGCGCTGCTCGATCACCGCCTTTGCGAGCGGATTGTAGAAGGGGCGGACGGGGAGGACGACGCGCCGCTCATCGGTCGCGCCCGTCTTTCCCGCCCCGTCGGCGACCATGACGCTCACAAAGACCGCGAGCCCCGCCCAGGGGTCCTCCTGTAAGTCGAGGTCGATCTGGCGTTCGCCCGACTTCCCGGCGACGCCGTCGATTGCGACATCGCGCCGTTCGCGGAGCGCCGTGACGTCGAAATCGGGAGCATCCACGGGCCGCGCCTGATCGGGGTCAAGCCGCATGCTGAGGCGCGCCGAGACGACGCCGAAATCATCGGCGACGGAGAGCGCGAGCGCGAGGCGGGCATCGTCCGTCACCGACGGATCCTTAGTGAAATCGGCCGTAGGCGGATCGTCGGCGAGAAGGCCGATCGGCCAGCGCCCTTCCTGCCCGCCGAGCCGCAGGCTGAGGAGCCCGGAGCGGTCAAGCTTCAGCGTGAAGCGGCCCTTCTGGCTTGCATCCCCCGCAATGGGGACCTCCTCCTTTTCTGTCGAAAACTTCAGCGCAGCGGCGCCTTCCCCGGCGATCTGCGCGACAAGCGTCGATCCCTCCAGCGTGTCGATCTGCGGGCGGAGGCCGGCAATCTTTTCGCCGGCGCGCAGGAGATAGATGGGCGCCTTGCCGGCGTAGGGCGGCGCCTCGATCCACAGATCCGCCTCGCGAATGTTCGCCGGCAGCCGTGCAGCGGGATTGAATGCGGCGGCGAGACGCGAGCCGCTTTCAGGCCCTGCGGCGACGAGCGCGGCGGCGAGGAGGCCGAGCGCGCCATAGCGCAGCGACCAGGGATCGCGGGCGTCGGCGAGGGGGCGCGGCGCGCCGAGCCGCGCGCCCCTCGCGGCGCGCGCCATCTCATCGAGATGCGCGCGCCACAAAGGCGAAGCGGCGTCGCCGGCGAACGGG
>CAYTVQ010000200.1:0-5266 GCA_964441615.1 uncultured Caulobacterales bacterium
TTGCCATTCGCAAGGGACTCGGCGTTTTCGCCAATCTCCGGCCCTTGGCCGTCCATGGCGACCTTGTCGAGCGCTCGCCCCTGAAGCGGGAGATCGTCGAGGGAGTCGATCTTATCGTGTTCCGCGAGCTGACCGGCGGCGCCTATTTCGGCGAGAAGACGCGCTCCGCCGACAGCGCCAGCGATCTTGGCGTCTATACAGTTCCTGAAGTGGAACGCATCGCCCGCGCGGCGTTCAAGGCGGCGCGCCGCCGCCGCCGCAAGGTGACATCGGTCGACAAGGCCAATGTAATGGAGGCGGGGCGGCTGTGGCGCGAGACCGTGACGCGCGTGCATCGCGAGGAATTTCCGGACGTGTCGCTCGAACACGTTCTGATCGACGCGATGGCCATGCATGTTCTGCGCTGGCCGCGCAACTACGACGTAATTCTCACAGACAATATGTTCGGGGACATTCTGTCCGACGAAATCTCCGCGCTCGCCGGCTCTATAGGGCTCGCGCCATCCGCATCTCTTGGCGCCGACGGCCCCGGTCTCTTTGAGCCCGTGCACGGATCGGCGCCCGACATCGCCGGCCGCAATCGCGCCAATCCAGTCGGGGCCGTGCTTTCGACGGCCATGATGCTGCGCTATGGGCTGCGGCTTGAGGACGAAGCCGATGCGGTCGAGGCCGCGGTATCCGCCGCCATCGCCATCGGGGCGGTTACCCCGGATCTTGGCGGCGACCTTGGCTGTCGTGAAGTCGGCGAGGCGATCCTGCACGCCCTGCTGCACCCGCCGCTCGCGCATTACCGCCTCATGCACTGGGGATGACGATCTTCCGCCGAAGGATCGTCGAGCGTCGCGCGCGCCCTGCCGGGGCCGCGCCGCGACAAAAGAGGGCCAGAATTGCGGCAACACGCCACAATCCGCCGCCGGCGTCGCGCCGGCAGGCTGATTTCCTTGGCGAATTCAGGGCCTGTCATCGATCTGCGCCGGGCTGTGACGGTCCTAACAGGACCGTGCGCTGATCCCCGTTATCTTCTTGTCGTCAGGCGATACCCCTGGCTGGAAGCGGGAGAGAGACATGCTGCATATCATCAAACTGTCGATCGTCGCGGCTTTCGTGACCGCGTCGCTCATCAATGGGGCCCGCACCGAAGCTTCAGCGCAGCCCGCTCCCTGCCAAGTCTCGGAGGCGGCGGGCTCCTAGACTGAAATCCTGATCCGGCTTTCATTTCCGCCTGAGCGGCCTCGCCAATATGGGGGGCCGCACTTGCTTTTGGGGGCAGGCGAAAGGCAGTATTCGCCTCGCCCAATCTTTGCATCACAATGCCTGCGTCGCACGGCGCGATACGAGGACAGATGAAACCCGACGCCGATGCGGAATTCAAGATCAGGCTCCTGCGCGCCGCGCCAATCCTGAGATCGGCGGCTGAGGACGATCTCCTCGAACTCGCGCGCGTCGGAAAGGTCACCGCCTTCCAGGCCGGCAAGGTCATGCAGCGGCTCGACCAGGCGCCGCAAATCTTCGTCCTGCAGTCGGGGGTCGCCGCCGAACTCCTGATTGAGCCCGGCGTCGAGGACGAGATACTCGTCGGCATGTACGGTCCTGCAAGCGTGGTCGGCCTCGTCGGCGCGCTGACCGCGAGGCCTTCGACCCCGAAAGAGGAGACGGACGCGCCTTCGGCCGGGCGGCGGATTGAGGCGCTCTCGAACCTGCAGGCCTATTCGGCCCCCATGTCAGAGTTTCTGCGCATTGCGCGTCGCAATCCTGACATAGGTCACGCCCTGCTCGTTCTTGTCGCCGACCAGCATGACCGGCTCGCCCGACAATACGCCCGCTCGACCAGCGATTCCCTCGAGGCGCGGCTTGCAGCTTTCTTCGCGCAATTGGCGGATCTGATCGCGCCGGACGACTGGAACCCGTCGGTCAATCTCGGCAAACTCTCTCAATCATCCATCGCCTCGATGCTCGGCGTCTCGCGCGAGCACGTGAACCGGACGCTGGCCATATGGGAGCGTTCAGGGATCATCTTCCAGAACAAAAGGGGTGAGATTCTCGTCCAGAATGCGCGGCGGCTCGAGCGCCTCGCCGACAGCAAGCCGGAACACGCCGCCGGCGACCGCTCCGACGACTGGCTCTGGGACATCGACGCTCATCTTGACCGCGGCCTCAATCAGGCGGCCTTGCACCTTGCGCTGGAGGCGGCGCGCCGTTCGCCAAAGGACATGCGCTACATGCACCGTGCGGTCCTGGCGACAGCGCGCATGGGCGCCATTTCTGAAGCGCTTGCGCTTCTCGACAAGCATAAGCTCGGACGGGACCTTGGCGACGAGGAACTCGCCTGCCTCCGTCCGCGTTTGCTGCGCGATCTCGCTTTTGCGGAGGGCAGGGGAGAGCCTGACAAACGGCATCTTCAGGCTTCGGCGCGGGAATACGAAAAAGTCTTCGAAAAGACGGGGGGCTTCTACCCTGGCGTGAACGCCGCCGCCGGCTATGCGCTCGCCGGCGACCGCGATCGGTCGAAGACTCTCGCCGCCGCCGTCTCGCAGATCCTGACGCAGAACGATGCTGATGATGAAGGCGATTACTGGCGGCGCACCACGCTCGCCGAGTGCAAGCTGCTTCAAGGCGATCAGAACGCTGCGGCGAGCCTCTTCGAGATGGCGGCGGGGGCGGAAGATTCAACGCCCGGCAAGCGCGCCACGACGCGCAAGCAGCTCCTGCGCCTCGCGCCCAATGTCGGCGTCGATCGCGCATGGATCGACCGCGCGACGCCGCAGGCCGACGTCGCTTTCTTCTGCGGGCCGATCGCGCGCGAAGGAAATGGCGCGGAAGTCCCGCCTATAGACCATATGCTGGGCAATCTTGAGGACTTCCTCGGCGACCACGATGTCGGATGGGCCTATGGCGCCCTCGCCTCAGGGGCCGACATCGCAATAGCGGAACGGCTTCTTGAGACCGGCGCGGAGCTTTATGTTTACCTCCCGTTGGCGCCGCAGGATTTCCTGAAGACGTCGGTGCAGATCGGCGGCGCGGCATGGCGGGACCGCTTCATCAAATGCATGAGGCGCGCTTCAAGCATCGAATGGAACCGGCGGACGCCGACGCCCTGCAACGCGACCTACCGGCTCGGCGCCGAGATCGCCATGGGCAAGGCGGTACGCCACGCAATGCAGCTGGAGACTCGGGCCGTCGGCTATTTCGCGGCCCCCGACGATCGCGACGCCAGCGTTTCACTGAGCCTCGCCAATGCGGGCCTCTGGAATGCGAAAGGCCTGCCCTCCCGCATTCATCGCGGCCGATGGCCTGCGCCGCCCAATGGCATTGCGGGCGCCAAAGACGATGGGTCGCTGCTCTACGCTCTGGTCATTGAAAGCGGTGCGCGCCTTCCGAAGTCGCTCGCGAGCGCCGGCGATATCCGGTTCAGGGACGGCGGCGGCGAACTCGACATCATGCTCTTCCGGCGTCTCGAAAGCGCGCTCGAAGCGGCCGCGCCCCTGATAGGTCTGGCGCAGGGCGGCTCCTGGTGCGCGTGGCTTGATGCAGGAGTCTTTTCAGCGCGGGCGCTCCAGGAAAAGGGCGAAGAGGCCGTCGGCCGCCTCATCACCGCCGCATGCCGGCCCCAGACTGAACCTGGCAAGGTTTACGCCAGCGAAGCCTTCGCCTGCGCGGCCGCCATGCGCCAGGTCTCTACCGCTTTTGAATATGTGGGCTTCGCGCCCACGCGCGAGAAACTGGATCCGTGCGCCATGTATCTGACAACGATATAGCGAGCTGACTGCGCGGCGTCTGGCCTGGGTTCCAAATTCGGTTGCGCCGCTCTAAGACGTGTTGGAAAGCCACGCGGGAACCACGTTCATGCGCCTTCCTGTCCTTGCCGCCATTCTTGCGGCAGCCGCGCCTGCCGCGGCCGAGAGCATTTCTGCAGCTCCGCACTTGGAGATCATGACCCGCATCGACCGGCGCTACGATGAGACGGCGAGCATCGCGCGAAAGCTCTGGGAGTTCGCGGAAGTCGGCTACAAGGAAACCAGCTCGTCGAAACTTCTGCAGGATGCATTGAGGGCGGAAGGCTTTGTCGTGAAGGGCGGCGCCGCCGGCATTCCGACGGCCTTCGTCGCCGAGTGGGGAACAGGCGGGCCCGCAATCGGCATCCTTGCGGAGTTCGACGCGCTGCCCGGGATCAATCAGGACGCGACGCCGTCCCGGTCCCCGATCGACGGAAAGGCCGCCGGGCACGCCTGCGGGCACAATCTCTTCGGGGCCGGCTCGGTCGGAGCCGCCATCGAAGTGAAACGATGGCTGGACGAGACCAAAACGCCCGGAACCATCCGCCTCTACGGAACGCCGGCTGAAGAAGGCGGGAGCGGCAAGGTCTACATGGTCCGCGCAGGCCTCTTCAAGACGACGGACTTCGTCATTCATTGGCACCCGGACGATGAGAATTCGGCCGAGGCCCAGACCAGCCTCGCCAATCGGTCGGCGAAATTCCGTTTCAGGGGCGTGTCCGCCCATGCGGCTGGCGCGCCCGAGCGCGGACGTTCGGCGCTCGACGGCGTCGAGGCCTTCAATATGATGGTCAACATGATGCGCGAGCATGTCCCGCAGGATGCGCGCATCCACTACGTGATCACCGGGGGCGGAAACGCGCCGAACGTCGTCCCTGACGCGGCGGAAGTCTTTTACTATGTGCGCCATCCGACCGCCCAAGGGGTCAAGGACATCTGGAAGCGTGTGGAGGATGCGGCGCGCGGGGCCGCGCTCGGCACCGGCACGACTGTCGAGTGGGAGATCATCCACGGCAACCATCCGCTGCTCATCAACGAGACAATGGCGAGAATGATGGATGCGAAGCTGCGTGCAGTCGGCGGCGTCACCTATACGAAGGAGGAACTGGCTTTCGCCAAGGCGATCCATGCGACGCTCGGCCAGACTGACCGAAAGCTCGGGGATGAGCAGCGCGTCGAGCCATTCGCGACCTCTCTCGGCTATGGCTCCACCGACGTCGGCGACGTCTCGATCGCTGTGCCGACCGTCGGCCTTCGCACGGCGACCTGGGCGCCCGGGACGTCGGCGCATTCATGGCAATCGACGGCGGCGAGCGGCATGTCGATCGGCTTCAAGGGCGCGCAGGTGGCGGCGAAGGCCATGGCCCTCGCCGCCATCGAACTCTACCAGAATTCCGAGTTGCGGGAGGCTGCGAAGGCCGAGCACCGAGCCAAGCTCGGGCCGAAATACAAATACGAGGCGCTCTTGGGCGACCGCAAGCCGCCGTTGGACT
>CAYTVQ010000201.1:0-5217 GCA_964441615.1 uncultured Caulobacterales bacterium
AGATCCTTGCCGACCAGACAGCCTACCGGCGCGCGATGGCGGAGGCCGGCTCCGTTCGCAGGCAATAAACATCGGCCTCCACGCCCGCCAATGCGATCCTCCTGGTGGGTGGCGGCTCGTTTTCGATGCATTAACCCTCGCGTTTCTAAGGTCTCGCCTTTCGCCCCGCGACCCCGTCGCCGCGGACTGAAGGAGTTATGAGCCCAAGGCGCAATCGTCGATTTCCGGTCATAAGCCGGCTGACATGGGCGTGGACGACACTTGCCGTCGTCTCGGCAAGCGTATGCGCCTATGCGGCCGTTTGGGGCGCGCATGCCCTCCGCCCGCAGAAGATCGCCCTGCCGGTCAGCGAAATCGAGGTCCTTGCGCGCGCGGAATTGCCCGCGCCCGCAACCCGATCGGTGCTTCAGCTGCCAGAGCGTCTGGAGCCGCGAATCCCGGGCCCGGAGTTGCAGCTTGCGGAGCCCTCCTTCTCCGAGGGCCAGGACGAACTCGAGTACGATGAGAGTGCGACCGGCGACGCCGATGAGGACGCCCTCGACATCGTCATCACCGTTGATGGCGCTCCTGCGCGATCGGCCGGGCTGCCGGCGCTTGGGCCAAAGCTCGCTTCGCTCACCAGCCTAAAGCGCAGCGGACCCATTCCCGAGCCCGACCCGGCGCTCCTGCAGGCGACGCCGCTTGGCAAGGTCCCGAAGGTCGGCCCCGACGGCCGGCGCGCGCTCCGCGTCTATGCGGCGCCGTTCGAAGGCGAGAAGGATTCGCCAAAAGTGGGACTTGTCGTCGGAGGTCTTGGCTTAAATCCGGAGATCACCGCGCGGGCTATAGAAGAACTTCCGCCTTATATCACGCTGGCCTTCGCCCCTTATGCGAAGGATCTCGAACGCTGGACCAAAGAAGCGCGGGCCGCCGGGCATGAGATCATGGTCGAACTGCCAATGGAGGGTCACGCCGGCGGCGTTGAAACGCTGGGCCCTGCCGCCCTGCTTACGAGCAGGACCGAAGAGGAGAACCTGCAGCGCCTTGACTGGCTTCTGTCGCGCTTTGGCGGCTATATCGGCGCCACCAACTACATGGGCGGCAAATTCAGCGCGAGCCGTAGCGACCTGTCTTCTGTGCTCGCGCGCCTCGAAGCGCTCGGGCTTTCATACATCGATGATACGGGAGCGGCGGCTAATGTTGCCGGGCACAGCTCTTCCTTGATGAGCGTAAACCGCATGATCGCCACGAAGGGCGCCATGTCAGAGCCTGACGATGTCGCCCGCGACCTCGCCGTTCTTGCATCGATCGCGGCCAAGCGCGGCAGCGCGCTCGGCAAGACCTATGCCTTCGACGTAACCCTCGACGCAATCATCGAATGGGCAAGGGACCTTGAAGCGCAGGACGTCACTCTTGCGCCCGCCTCGGCCATATTGCAGGAACGCGCCGACCGCGGTTAGTTGGCGCGCAAGGGTTCGAAGCGCAGCCATGACAATCGATGATGTCCTCAAGGACTACCGGCCCAACGTCGGGGTCGCCCTCTTCAATCGCGACGGTCGGATATGGATCGGCCGCCGGATTGGAGATTTCGCCGATATCGGCGAGGCGATGGACGGCTGGCGCTGGCAAATGCCGCAGGGAGGAGTTGATTCGGGGGAGGACATAGCCGCTGCAGCCTTCCGTGAGCTGAAGGAGGAGACCGGCGTCACCTCCGCGCGACTCCTTACACTCACGCCGGGTTGGCTGCCCTACGACTTCCCTCCCGGCTACAAGAGGAAGCGCTGGCGCGGCCAGCGCCAGAAATGGGCAGCCATGCTCTTTGAGGGCGAAGACTCCGAGGTCAACCTTACTGCAGACGACAAGCAGGAATTTGACGCCTGGCGGTGGTGCGAGCTCGAAGAAGCGCCGGCGCTCATCGTGCCGTTCAAGCGGCCGATCTATGATGATCTCTTGACGGCCTTTGCGCCCCTGCGGGATTTCCTGCGCTCGCGGAAATCGTAAGCGGCGATACGCTTGTCTCCGTCAGCGCGGCTTCCTCGCCACGCCCCATTCCAGGCTGAGCGTTGCGCCATCGACCTTCCTGACTGCGGCGCCCGCTTGCGGCGGCCCGGGATTGGGGCCGAAGGCCTGTCCCTGCAGGGTCGTAGAAAAAACCGCCTTCACGGTTTTCGTTTCGGATTTGGCGCCATCACCGGTCCGCACCACTGTCCGCGTCGCATCTATCGTGTTCGTGGGGGGCGCAAAGCGCACCGTCGTGGTGTTCTTGACGAAATTGGTCTCAAGATACACGCCAAGCCATCCGTCCTCGCCGCCTTCCGGCCACGACCCGGCGCCCTTCAGGGTCGCCGTTTCCTTGAAGGCGCCGCCGCCGCCTTCGCCGCCCGGGTCGTCCGTAAACGAACTGTCATCCACCGCGAGCGACCCGCGGCAGGTCTGCGGCCACCAGATCTGCCATTCCGCAGGCGGCTCCTCGACCACGATATCCTCGCCGGCCGCTTTTTCCGCGAGGCGCATCATGCAGGCCGTGTCTCCAGCGCACTTCTTGTATTCCTCTTCGAGATCCAGCAGCGCTTTCGGCGCCTGGGGCTGCGGCGCGTTCGCCGGCGGGCCTTCGAACCCATAAGCTTGCACCGATCCGGCCTGAAGCTGGCAGGTCCCGGTCAGTGTCCGCTTGGATTTTCCGCTCGTATATCGCCCGTCCCTGGGGTCAGCCGAAATCGAGGACTCAAGCACCGCTGTGATTGTCGCCTCCATCCGCGACCCTTCCGGCGATGGATCAAACGCCCAAGCCCGCGCGCCAGCAGCAAGCGCCAGAACGCCCAAAGCGCACAACAGATTTTTCCGCATGTTTCCGCCTGCTTGAATGTGGGAATGGCAGAATTCTATTGGCGATGTCGTTACTGTCAATTGGGGCGGCGCGATCCATGCGGGCGCTCCACATGGTGATTTGCGGGTCGCTGCCGCGCGGATCATGGTCAGTCTTGCAATCCGCATGGAGCAGGAATCGGGACTCATGCCTCGCTTGACAAAACCAGCCGATTTTCTGGCGCCCCGCGTGCTTCACCGCGACGGCGTCATGCTCGTCATCGACAAGCCGGCGGGAATGGTCGTCCACCCAAGGCCCGGAACCCAGGGCGAGAGTCTCGAAGACTACTTTGATGGGCTGCGTTTCGGCCTGCCGCGGAAGCCGGCCCTCGCCCACCGCCTGGACCGCGATACCACTGGCTGTCTCGTGCTCGGCCGGCACCCCAAGGCCCTGCGCAAGCTCCACAGGATTTTCGCCGAAGGGCGTGCAGGAAAGGTTTACTGGGCGATCTGCCGAGGCCTGCCGCCAGCGGCGAGCGGCGTCATCGACGCGCCGCTGAAGAAGCTCAACGATCCGAGCGGCTGGCGCATGACGATTGCAGAAGACGGATTGCCGGCGATTACGGAATATCGCCTTCTCACCGAGCGCTGTGGGCTCTCATTCGTCGAAGCGAGGCCGCGCACGGGCCGCACCCATCAGATTCGGGTCCACCTTGCTTCCATAGGCTGCCCAATCCTTGGCGACCAGCAATATGGCGGCGGCTCGGAGGAGGACCGCCGTCAGCCAATGATGCTCCATTCGCGGCGCATCGAGATCCCGATATCCAGTTCGAATCCGCCCGTCGTCGTCGAGGCGCCGCCCCCGGCGCCCATGGCGCGAATGATTGAAACTCTACAGGCTGGAGCCGACACAGGCGACCCGACGCCCCTGCCCGAAGCCAATTGATGCGTCACGCGTCTGCGCCTCGAACGCCGGGCTTATAGCGCCGCTTCCAGATCTCTCAGCTCACGGAGCTCCCGCTCGGCGCGCGTCTTGCTGTCATAGGTCGCGTCCGCGTCGGCGAGATCTTCCTCGGCATTCTTGATCCTCAACTGGATTTGCGCCCGGTCGAGCTCCATAACAGGAATAGCCTCCTCGGCTAGAATAGTAAGCCCCGCCGGCGTCACTTCCGCAAAACCGCCGCGCACGAAGATGCGCGTCTCGTCGCCGCCATTCCTCACGCGCACAACGCCAGGCGCGAGCACGGCCATAGCAGGCGCATGATTGACGAGCACGCCAAAGACGCCCTCAATGCCCGGGACATCGACTTGATCGACATCCTCGGAAACGAGAAGCCGCTCCGGCGCAACGAGTTCGAAACGAAGTTTGTCTGCCATTCTGATCGAAGCGCCGGACGAGAGGCGGCAGACAGGAGCAGTTCGCTCTGTCTGACCGGCTTTCGCCTTGGCCTGTCTCCTCCCTACGCCGCTTCCGCGAGTTTCTGCGCTTTTGCGATCACGTCTTCGATCGTGCCGACCATGTAGAACGCCGCCTCGGGAAGATGATCGTAATCTCCTGCGACCAGCCCCTTGAATGAGCGTACTGTGTCGGCCACCGGCACCTGGACGCCCGGGAAGCCGGTAAAGACCTGCGCAACGTCGAAGGGTTGCGACAGGAAGCGTTCGATCTTGCGCGCACGAGCGACGATAAGCTTGTCCTCTTCGGAAAGCTCATCCATGCCCAGAATGGCGATGATATCCTGAAGCGACTTGTAGCGCTGCAGCACGCCCTGTACAGAGCGCGCGACCTGATAGTGTTCCTCGCCGACGATGCGCGGGTCAAGAATGCGCGAGGTCGAATCGAGCGGATCGACCGCCGGATAGATGCCCTTTTCTGCGATCGAGCGGTTCAAGACAGTCGTGGCGTCGAGGTGGGAGAACGAGGTCGCGGGCGCCGGGTCCGTCAGGTCGTCCGCTGGCACGAAAATCGCCTGCACCGAAGTGATCGAGCCCTTGGTGGTCGTGGTAATGCGCTCTTGCAGGGCGCCCATGTCGGTCGCGAGCGTCGGCTGATAGCCGACGGCCGAAGGAATGCGGCCCAAAAGCGCCGAGACTTCCGAGCCGGCCTGCGTGAAGCGGAAAATGTTGTCGACGAAGAAGAGGACGTCCTGGCCCTGGTCGCGAAAGTACTCCGCGACGGTAAGGCCGGTCAGGCCGACACGGGCGCGCGCGCCCGGCGGCTCGTTCATCTGGCCGTAGATCAGCGCGCATTTGGAGCCCGCGCCGCCGCCCTTCTTGTTGACGCCCGACTCGATGAACTCGTGATAGAGGTCGTTGCCTTCGCGGGTGCGCTCGCCGACGCCGGCGAACACGGAGAAGCCGCCGTGGGCTTTCGCGACGTTGTTGATGAGTTCCTGAATGAGCACGGTCTTGCCGACGCCGGCGCCGCCGAAC
>CAYTVQ010000202.1:0-5208 GCA_964441615.1 uncultured Caulobacterales bacterium
TCCGCGGCTTCCGCCTTGGCGCGCTCTTCCGCCGCCTTGTCGAGATCGCTGGCGATGCGGTCGCGGCGTTCCTCGATCGTGCGACCGATGCGCGGCAGGAAATATCCCGACATCACCGCATAGAGCGCGCCGAAGCAGAGCGCGAGCCAGAAGAGCTGGCTCGGCCACGAGGACGGGTCGAATTGCGGCAAGCCCGAAGCGGCCGTCTCGCCATGGGCAGCGGCTTCCTCGGCGGCGGTCAGAAACGCAATCGGATTCATGCCTGCCTCTCTTCCGTCTCAGCTTCCGGCGCCCGGGCCGGAAACGGCCGCCCCGCCCGCCTTCGCTGAACCTGTCGCTAGAACGTGTAGAGGATGATCATCGCGATGGCGAAGCCGAGAAGCCCGGTGAATTCGGTCAGCGCGAAGGCGAGGAGCATGGTCGGCTGGTTGGCCGCCGCCGCAGACGGATTGCGGAAGGCGCCCGACAGGAAGTTGCCGAAGATGAGGCCAAGGCCAACGCCCGCGCCGGCGAGCGGGACCGCCGCGAGGCCGGCGCCGATGAGTTTTGCTGCTTCAGATTCCATTGTCGTCACTCCTGATTGGTCCGAGCCTAGTCATCCCGTAATCGCAGGCAGGCCCCTTGAGCCCGCGTGGGAACTCCGTTGTTTCAGTGGTCGGCGGCGTGGGCGGCGTCGCTGAGATAGATGCAGGTGAGGATCGCGAAGACATAGGCCTGGAGCGCCGCCACCAGAAATTCGAGCATGGTCACGGCGACGGCGCCCAGAAACGGCGCGATGCCGAGAACCGAGACGGCGCCGCCGGCCGCGATCAGCGACACCACGAAGCCGGCAAAAAGCTTGAGGATGATGTGGCCCGCGAACATGTTCGCGAAGAGTCGCACCGCGAGCGAGATCGGACGCGACAGAAACGAAATCACCTCGATCGGTATGAGCAGCGGCATCAGCCACAGCGGCAGGCCCGAGGGCGCGAACAGCTTGAAGAACTTCAGACCGTTCTTGGCGAAGCCATAAACGATGACGATCGTAATCGTCACCATTGCCAGTGCGAGCGTGACAATCAAATGGCTGGTCGGCGTGAAGGTGTGAAATTCGTGCGCAAGGCCGGGCAATGACGGGATCAGCCCAAAGAAGTTCATCACAAGGATGAAGACGAACAGAGTGAAGACGTAGGGGAAGAACTTCATGCCGTCATGGCCAATGGTGTCGCGAACCAGACTGGCCATGAATTCGTGCAAGACCTCCGCCGCAGACTGAATGCGGCCAGGTATTAGCGCCCGTCCCCGGGTCGCCGCGAAAAAAAACAGTGTGATCGCGGCCGCCGAGATCATCATCCACAGCGACGAGTTCGTGAAGGAGAGGTCCAGCCCGCCGATTTCAATGGGAACGATGGGCAGGATCTCGAACTGCTCCATCGGTCCGGCGGCCTTCAGCCCAATCATCGCCCTCTTTCCCTCAATCGCCCCGCTCATCGACCGGCGGACGGCTTGGCTTCCCTTTGCATGGCGCGATACATGTTCCGAACCCCCGCCGCAAAGCCGAACAGGATCCCGAGCAAGAGGAACCACGGCTCGACCTGCGTGAGGCGCCCGAGCCCCCAACCGAGAAGCGTGCCCACAAGGATCGCCGCCAGCAGCTCAGAGGCGACGCGCATGGCGCGCCCAAGCGCGGCGCCGGTTCCTGCGCCGGCTGGTTTCGTCGCATCCGGATCGCCGCGGGCGGCGTCGAGACGCTTCGAGAACTCATCCAGCGAGGGCGGCTGATGCTTGCCGGCGTCCGAACCGTCATTAACGTCGTTCGCCATGGGCATGCCCGGAAGGAGACGCGAGGGACACCCGCGCCAATTCGTCGAAGGTCCTATCGGCGCCGCGGCGCAGCGTCAAGCCAGCGACCTGACGATAAGCCGCTGTTTTCCGAGCGGAATTGCGCCTTGCGGCGTCTCGCCGCGAGCGCCTCGCCTTAGGCCAGGCGGCCCGCCCTAATCTGCCACCGGAAAACCGCGGTCGCGCATCAGGGGCGCAATGCCAGCATCGCGGCCCCGGAAAGCCCGGTAGGCCTCGGCAGGATCAACTGAGTTCCGAGGCGCGAAGAGATTAGCCGCCAGCTTTTGCGCCACCTCCTTGTCATAGAAGCCCCCTGGCGCCGAGGCGAAGGCCTCCGCCGCGTCAGAGGTGAGGACGTCGGCCCAGAGGTAGCCGTAGTAGCCTGCAGAGTATCCCTCGCCGGAAAAGATATGCGAGAAATGCGGGCTGCGGTGCCGCATGACGATTTCGCTCGGCATGCCGAGGGCGGCGAGCGTCTCGCGCTCGAACCTGTCGGGATCGATGCCCGTAGGATCCGCGGTGTGGAAGCGCATATCGACGAGCGCGGAAGCGAGATACTCCGTCGTTCGGAAACCTTCATTGAAATTGTCCGCCGCCTTGATCTTGGCGATCAGTTCGGCCGGCATCGGCTTCCCGGTCTCATAATGCACGAGATAGGCGTTGATGACGGCGTCGGTCGAGAGCCAGCGTTCGAGAAGCTGCGACTGGAATTCGGTGTAGTCGCGCACGCCGCCATTGAGCGTTGGATAGGCGACATTCGAAGACAGCGAATGCAGCGCGTGGCCGAATTCATGGAAATAGGTCTCGGCATCGTCCCATGAAATAAGGAGGGGCTCGCCGGGGGCCGGTTTCACGAAATTGGAGTTGTTCGACGAAAGCACCGTCTTCTTGCCGTTGAAGGTCTCGTGGCCGCGATAGCTCGACGCCCAGGCGCCCGAACGCTTGCCGGTGCGCGCATAGGGATCGAGATACCAAAGCCCGACGTGAGCCCCGGTCGTCCTGTCGGTCACTTCCCACACCTTCACGTCTTCATGGAAGACCGGAACCGAGCCCTCGGGGACAGGCGTGAAGCGGAAATTGAAGAGCTCGCCGGCGACGAAAAACATGGCCTCGCGCAGCTTGTCGAGCTGGAGATACTGCTTCACTTCGTCGGAATTGAGGTCGTATTTCGCCTTGCGCACTTTCTCCGCATAGAAACGATAATCCCAGGGCTCGATCCTGATTTTCGCGCCCTCGGCGTCGGCGACTTTCTGCATGTCGGCGACTTCTTCCTTCACTCGCGCGACCGCCGCCGGCCACACAGCCTCCATGAGCTCGAGCGCGCGCTCGGGCGTCTCCGCCATGCGGTCCTGAAGGCGCCACTGCGCATAATTGTCGAAGCCGAGAAGGCCGACGCGCTCGTCGCGGAGCTTCAAGATTTCGGCGATGACGGCGTTGTTGTCGTATTCGTCGCCATTGTCGCCGCGGTCGTAATAAGTCTTCCAGACCTTCTCGCGCAACGCCCGGTCGGTCGAATAGGTGAGGAATGGGTCCATCGAGGAGCGGGTGTTGGTGACCGCGTATTCGCCTTCCCGCCCGCGCTCCTTGGCCGCCGCAGCCGCCGCGGCGACGAAGGACTCGGGCAGACCCCCGAGCTGGTCCTTCGTGAGGTAAGTGACGTAGCTCTCCTCGTCATGCAGCACGTTGTTCGAGAACTTTGTATAGAGCTCGGCAAGTCGCTTGTTGATTTCGGCGGTGCGCGCCTTGCCTGCGGCGTCGAGCGCAGCGCCGCTGCGCACGAAATCCTCATAAATGAGCTTGACGAGGCGCTGCTGGTCGGGGCGCAGTTTCTTCGTCTCGCCGCTTTCGTAAACCGCCTTCACCCGCGCAAAGAGCTTTTCATTCTGCGTGATCCTGTCGGAGAATTCGGCGAGCTTCGGGGCCATCTCCTGCTGCACGGCGCGGAACTCCGGGGACGACATATTGCCGGCCCAGACGCCGAAATAGGTCGTCGCGCGGTCAAGCTCGGCGCCTGCCTTCTCCATCGCCTCGATGGTGTTGGCGAAGGTCGGCGCCGCCGGGTCATTGGCGATCGCTTCGATTTCGGCGAGCTGCGAAGCCATGCCTTCCTCAAGCGCAGGCTTCAGCAGCGCGACGTCCATCTTGTCGAAAGCCGGCACGCCGCCATAGGGCCCGGTCCACTCGGCGAGCAAAGCGTTGTCGGAATGTGCGGCCGGGGCCGCTGCGGGCGCGACGACGGCAGGCTGAACCGGCGCTTCAGCCTTTTCCGATTTCTTCGAACAACCGGCGAGCGCCAGCGCGCCTGCGCAAACGGTCAGCATCAGGATGTGTTTCATGCAGATCCCCAAGATCGAGCGGGCGGCTCTCGGCAATCGCGGTCGCCCCTCCAAACGGGGTTCTCTGCCCGCGCCGGCCGCCCAAGGCAAGCTGCGTTGCAGCATGGCGCCGGCCCCGCGGCGAAGCGAGCAGCGCTTGGGATGTCCTTAGATTGTAATCACCTGACTGGCGACCGCCACGAGTCAGGCGATTACCGTTCCCGTACACTGGGACACTGCGCTCTGGAATGGAACGCGATCTCACACCGAAGCTAACCAGCGCCCTATTTTATTTTCTTGCAGGCTGATTCGGGATAACGAGGAAATGCAGCGATCTTCGCGTGCCAATTATGTCGTCCAGCCGCGTGTTTTTGCCGCAATCGACAAAGACTGCGCTTTGCCCGTCCGTTCGCTTAACCGCCTTATCTTTGATCGAAAACACTACGTCCCGAAAGTATTGTGTACCCCCTAAGTTAGTTACTTGGCGATACGTCATATCGTCCATTGACGAATCTTCGGTTTGAATTGCGAAGAAGCCTTCTACGGTTTTGTCGCTGATGGTGTAGGTGCAAATGATGGCGTATGGCCATTCGCCTAGACCGTGACCTGTAATTGCAGTTTTAAGCTGTTCTATTAAACTGTTTGCCTCATCTATTTTCGAATCTAGCGAGCTTTCGCCAAGGGCCATTACTGCCCAGCCCGAAAAACCGCCGAGAACCGGTGCGATAGCGGCGACAACCGCCAAACGTCGCCAGATCATTACTTCAACGGTTCTTTTCTGTAGCTTATTTAAGTCCGCGTCTTTCTGGTCCTGCTCGCCCATTTCAACCCTTGCCGATAGCTCGGCGATCCAACTGCCAGAAGTAGAGCCGTGAATATGTGCCCCTTGTCACTTTGGATGGATGAATGAACGGCGCCGCAAGAGAGGCGGATGCCCTGCAGTTGCCGTTTCTATAAAACGGCGACGCTCACTCCGCCGCGGCGAGCTGCTCGGCCTTGCCCAGATCAACGGAGACGAGCTGCGAGACGCCGCGCTCGACCATGGTGACGCCGTAGAGCCGGTCCATGCGCG
>CAYTVQ010000203.1:0-5109 GCA_964441615.1 uncultured Caulobacterales bacterium
GCCAAGCGTCACCAGGTCATTGATCATCACGCCGATATAACTGACATCCCGTGTCAGAATGAACGGATCAGCCCCTTTGCACGCAAGTGCCGCGTTAATGCCTGCCGCCAGCCCTTGACCGGCCGCTTCCTCATACCCGCTGGTGCCGTTGATCTGCCCCGCGAGATAGAGACCTCGCACCGCCTTGCTCTCCATCGTCGGCCGGGTCTGATGCGGCGGCACGAAGTCGTATTCCACCGCGTAGCCCCATTGCAGCACGCGCGCCGACTCAAGACCTTCGATGCAGCCCACGATCCGCTCCTGCACCTCGCGCGGCAGTGACGTGCTGATGCCGTTGCAGTAGATACGCTCGGAGTCGTAGCCTTCCGGCTCCAGAAAGATCTGGTGCCGTTCCTTGTCCGCGAATCGCACCACCTTGTCCTCTATGCTCGGGCAATAGCGCGGACCGCGCCCCGAAATGCTTCCCGAATAGACCGCCGACCTCCCGAGATTCTCCTCAATGAGGCGGTGTGTTTCCCGTGACGTATAGGTGATGCCGCAGGCGATCTGCGGAACCTCGATGCGCTCGGTGAGGAACGAGAACGGGACCGGCTCGGCGTCGGCCGGCTGCATCTCGAGGCGCGCCCAGTCGATGCTGCGCCCGTCGAGCCGCGCCGGGGTGCCGGTCTTGAGCCGGCCCATGCGAAGGCCAAGGCCGTAGAGCCGGTCCGAAAGGCCGATCGCCGGCGCCTCGCCGACCCTGCCGGCTGGAATCCGCTTCTCGCCGATATGGATGACGCCCTTGAGGAAAGTGCCGGTGGTGAGGACGACCGCCTTCGCGCGGTATTCATTGCCGGCGGCGTCGCGAATGCCGAGAACCCTCTCTCCGGGATCCTCCCTCCCCCCCTCTCCAAGGGGGGGCTGGGGGAGAGCTGTTTCACGTGAAACAGAAGCATTTTCAATGGGATGGGCCGCTAAAATGCGCTCTGCTCCCCCCCGCTCGCGACGCTCCCCCCTCGGCTGCGCCGGAGGGGGAAAGCCGCCAGCGATCAGCAGATCCTCGACCGCCATCTCGATGACCTCGAGACCGGGGATGGCGGCGATCGCCGCCTGCATGTGGCGGCGGTAGAGCGCGCGGTCGGCCTGCGCGCGCGGCCCCCTGACCGCCGGACCCTTGGAGCGGTTCAGCATGCGGAACTGGATGCCGGCCTGGTCGATGACCCGGCCCATGAGGCCGTCGAGGGCGTCGATCTCGC
Source organism: uncultured Caulobacterales bacterium (assembly GCA_964441615.1). Classification (GTDB taxonomy): domain Bacteria; phylum Pseudomonadota; class Alphaproteobacteria; order Caulobacterales; family Parvularculaceae; genus Amphiplicatus. The sequence goes on from CAYTVQ010000203.1 coordinate 1,236, forward strand.
GCACGAGGTGGCCCTTGCCGAGACCGCCGATCGCCGGATTGCACGACATCTCGCCGATGGTCGCGGCCTTGTGGGTCGCGAGCAGGGTCTTTGCGCCCATGCGCGCGGCCGCCGCCGCCGCCTCGCAGCCCGCATGGCCTCCGCCGATGACGATGACGTCGTAGTCTCTCATGACCCTTTCTTCCGCATGCCGTTTCGCGCAGCCATTTTACGGGCGGGCGTCAAGGGGGAGGATAGATTTATTTTATCAAATAAAATCAGATAGTTGTCCGGATTGAATGGTTAACGCTGGAGCGGACTCCGGCGAAATTCGCCGCCACGGGTTCGGTTCAAGTCTGAGAAACCATGCTTTAGTAGCGCAAAACAATTATAGTATTCGTTCCATCATGCACGCGCTGATCAGAACTATTGCTTATATAATACTTATGATGCCGGCGTCGCTCATGGCCCTACTTCCCGATGCAGAACCTCGAAAAGATCTCGCCGAGCACGTCCTCGACGTCCACCGCGCCGGTGATGCTTGAGAGCGCCCGCGCTGCAAGGCGCACATCCTCCGCCGCCAGTTCGGCGGCGTCGGCGAGACGCGCGCGGGCGCGTGCAAGGGCCGCAATGGCCCGCTTTGCGGCCTCGACATGGCGCAGGCGCGTGAACGCGGCCCCCTCCCCGCCGCCGCCCGCGAGATCTTTCGCGCGGGCTTCCAGCGCGGAAATGAAGGCGGCCATGCCCTCCCCGGTTTTCGCCGAGACATGGAAGGCGGCGACCCCGTCCGGCGCCCCGCCCGGGGCGCCGCCGAGGTCGCGCTTGGAGTAGAGCAGGAGGTCGCCGGGGCGCAGGAGTTCGGCGCCCTCCGCAAGCGCCCTCCCCCCCTCCCTGAGGGGGGGCAGGGGGGGAGCGGCCGAATCCTCCGCTAGCGGATCAATCACCATGATGCGCAGATCGGCCGCGTCCGCCCGGGCGCGGGCGCGGCGCATGCCCTCCGCCTCGATCGGATCGGCGGTCAGGCCGGCAAGACCCGCCGTGTCCGAGAGCAGAACCGGAACCCCCCCGAGATCGAGACGGGTCTCGATCACATCGCGCGTGGTGCCGGGCGTCGGCGAGACGATGGCGATGTCGGCGCCGGCGAGGGCGTTCATGAGAGACGACTTCCCCGCATTGGGCGCGCCGAGAATGACCGCCTCCACCCCTTCGCGCAGGCGCCGGGCCGACGCGGCCCCGACAAGGCGCGCCTCGATGTCGGCGACGAGGGCGTCGATCTGCGGGCCCGCCCTCGACGCGACCGCCGCCGGCACCCCCTCCTCGTCGGGGAAGTCGATATCGGCCTCGAGCGCCGCGAGGATCGAGACGAGGCGCCCTCTCCAGCTCTCGGCGAGGGCCGAAAGACGCCCGCCGAGCTGCCCCAGAGCCTGTTTGCGCTGGAGGCTCGTTTCGGCATCGATAAGGTCGGCGAGGGCCTCGATTTCGGCGAGATCGAGCTTGCCGTTCAGGAAAGCCCGGCGCGCGAACTCGCCGGGTTCGGCGAGGCGGGCGCCAGCCTTCAGCAGCGCCGCGCCGATCGCCGCCTCGACCGCCCGGCTCCCGTGGAGATGGAGTTCGACGACGTCTTCGCCGGTGAAGCTCTTCGGCCCCTCGAAGGCGAGGATGAGCCCCTCGTCGATGATTTCGTCCGTCTGCGGATCGAAGAGGCGCGCGAGGGCCGGCGGCCCCGCCTTAATCTTCCGTTTACTGAGCGTCTCGGCGATGGGGAGGGCCCGCGGCCCCGACAGACGGTAGACGGCGATCCCCGCTTTCCCCGCCCCCGAAGCGCGCGCGAAGATCGTGTCGGCAATCACGCTCGGGGCGCCCTGTGCGATCGATTCCTGGGGGATGTTCGCGCCCGATCATCGCCGAGCGCGAATTTGACCCCGTTCGGGAGCCGATTGATATGATTTCTTTGCGCTCCGGTATTCTGCTCCCGTTCGGGTGCCAGTTCTATATTTTTGCTCCCGGACGGGGTCAAAACCATTGACATTCGATGGGGCACGCGCATATGATCCCGTTCAGGTGCAATTATGTGGCGCCAACGTGCAAGAAAAGCCCAAAACCGTAAAGGCCGGAAGTCACCACGCCAAGTCCCCATCTTCGCCCACACTCAGTACGGCGGCGAGAGCATTGCGGCGCAAGGGCCCGTCCGTTGCCCCACCAGTCGACGCCGCCGCCGCCATCTTGCTCGCGCCCCAGCCCCGATCGATCTTATCGGCAGCGGACATCGGATCGATGGTCCGAACCACACGGACCAGACTGAAAATCAATCAGCAGGAATTTGCGGACCTTGCCGGCGTCGGGCGCCGCTTTATTTCGGAACTCGAAGCCGGAAAGCCTACGCTCGAATTCGACCGTGTCCTGCGGGTCTGCGCCGCCGCCGGAATCGACGTAAGCGCGGCCCCGCGCGCATGACTCTCGCCCTCGATGTCCGGCTGGAAGCGTCGGCAACGCCCGCAGGGCGGCTGACGCGGCTCGACTCCGGGACCGTTTCGTTCGCCTATTCGCCGGACTATCTTGCTCTACCCAACGCACCGCCGATCTCACTTGCGCTTCCAAGACGCGAGGAGCCATTCGGCGATCGCGAAGCGCGCGCCTATTTCGCCAACCTGCTGCCTGAAGATGATCGGCTCGACCACGTAATGGATCGAGAGGGCATCGATCGGGGCGATATCGTCGGCCTGCTCTATCATCTTGGCGCGGACACTGCGGGCGCCGTTTCATGCGTGCCCGAAGGCGCTCCCGCCGCCAAAATTCCGGGCTCGCTTCTCTCTGATTACGATCCGCTTTCGCCGGAACTGGCGGCAGAAATCGCAATCCGGCTGGCCGACCGAAGGCCCCTGCCCGATGAGGCGCGCGACCCCTCGCCGCTGGCCGGCGTTCAGCGGAAAATTGCGCTCGCCGTCCTACCCGACGGTCGGTTCGCCATGCCGAAACAGGGTCTCAACGTTCCGACTACGCATATTCTCAAGGTTCCGCGGCGCGCCGAGGCGCGGGACGCCGATCTCGAGGCCGCCGCGCTCGGCCTTGCAAAGGCCTGCGGGCTTGCCGCGGCCGTCCCGGCCGTTCTCGACTTTGGAGACGTTCGCGGGCTGCTCTCGGCCCGATTCGACCGCCGTATCGATGCGAACGGAAACGTGACGCGCATTCATCAGGAGGACTTCGCCCAAGCCCTCGGCCTGCCGCCTAGCCTCAAATATGAGCGCCGCGGCGCGCCGCCGCGCGTTTTCGACCTCCGGGCGATCAGAAAGGTCCTCGGCGCGTGCGCGACGCCGGCGGTCGCGACCCGGACTTTTCTCATGGCCACGTTTTTCAATCTGCTGATAGGCAACACCGACAATCACGCAAAAAACCATGCCCTTCTTTATGATCGAGGCCCGGCGCCCAATCTTGCGCCGCTCTACGATCTCATGCCGATCCGGCTCGACGACCGTTACACACACCAGCTGGCCTTTCACATCGGGAAGTCCGAGTTCCCGGATCGACTGACCGCTGATGACTACGCCTCGCTCTTCGCCGCCTTCGGATTGAGCGCTCGCGCGGCGAAACGATTCGCACAAAGCGAGGTCGCCATGCTCATCGTGCTCCTGCACGACGCCGCGCAGACGCAATTGCGCGGTCTAAAGACCTTCGCCGACTTTATCGCCGGCGAGACGATCCGCCTCTCGGCGATTCTGGAACTCCATCTCCCGCTAAAGCCCCGCGATTACTTCGCCCCGAAGGCCGGCGGCTGGACTTCCAGCTAGCCTACTCTACTTCTTCTTCGGCGCGGGGCCGGGCGAGGCGCCGGAGAGTGCGGCGCCCATGAGCTGCTGGAAGCCTTCAAGGCCCCTGCCGCCCATGGCCATCATCTGCG
>CAYTVQ010000204.1:0-5095 GCA_964441615.1 uncultured Caulobacterales bacterium
GCGATGCCGCGCTCGACCGAGGAATGCGAGATGTCGCGCTCGTGCCAGAGGGCGACGTTCTCCATGGCGGGCGCGACGCTCATGCGCACGAGGCGGGCGAGGCCGCAGAGATTCTCCGAGAGCACCGGATTGCGTTTGTGCGGCATTGCGGAGGATCCTTTCTGCCCGGGAGAGAAATATTCCTCCGCCTCCAGAACTTCCGTTCGCTGCAAATGCCGGATTTCGGTTGCGATCCGTTCAATCGACGAGGCGATCACCCCGAGCGTCGCAAAAAAGACGGCATGGCGGTCGCGGGGGATCACTTGCGTCGAGATGGTCTCGGACCGAAGGCCCATCTTCTCGGCGACATGGGCCTCGACGCCCGGATCGACCGAGGCGTAGGTCCCGACCGCGCCCGAAATGGCGCAGACCGCGATCTCCCGGCGGGCGGCGAGCAGCCGTTCGCGCCCGCGCGCAAATTCGGCGTAGGCGCTCGCGAGCTTCAATCCAAATGTCGTCGGCTCGGCATGCACGCCGTGGCTGCGGCCGACGCAGAGCGTTTCCTTGTGCTCGAAGGCTCGGCGCTTGAGCGCGTCCAGAACCTTGTCCACGCCGGAGAGGAGAAGGTCGCTCGCGCGCGCGAGCTGCACGGAAAGGCAGGTGTCGAGTACGTCCGAGGAGGTCATGCCCTGATGGACGAAGCGCGCTTCGGGACCGACGATCTCGGCCAGGTGCGTCAGGAAGGCGATGACATCGTGCTTGACCTCGGCCTCGATCGCATCGATGCGTGCGGCGTCGAATTTGGCGTCGCGCCCTCGCTCCCAGATCCGCGCCGCCGCCGCTTTCGGGATGACGCCGAGTTCGGCCATGCGGTCGGCGGCATGGGCCTCGATCTCGAACCATATCCGGTATTTGCTTTCGGGCGACCACAGCGCCGTCATCTCAGGCCGGGCGTAGCGGGGGATCATCTCGGCGCTCCGTGGCAATCGCGTCGGGCGGTGCAGCAGGGCCCGTCCGGCTCTTCCGCACACGGCTTTAATTTCACTGGGGCTTCGCCGCAAAAGAAAAAAAAGGGCGCTGACGCGCCCTTCCGTCCTTGCCGCGCTGCGCTGTTCAGAATGCGAGATACATCGGCTCGGGGCCGGCCTGCAGACCCGGCTTTGCTTCGGCCTGCTTTGCCTCTTCGGCTTTCTTGGCTTCTTCACACTCCGGCTGCGCGGGGGTTTGCGGGCGCTTCGACCTTGCGACCGGCGCCGCCGCATCGCCTTTCAGCTTGGCGATCACCAAGCGCTCGGCCCAGCTGAATATCGAAGCGGGCTTCGAGTCAGCGCTCGACGACGCGGACTGAGAGACGCTCGCGCCGCCAAAATGCGGCGCGGCGTTGGCTGCGCTGGCGGCGAGCGCAAAGACTGCGCTGGCGGCGAAGATACGGTTCATGGCGACTCTCCCGCAGTCTCTCTCCCACGATACGAGGCCGGCCGCAATCCCGGATTACTACAAATGTAGCATCGCCTGATCACGTTCGGTTGATCCCGCCACGGTTATTTCGGGGTCGCTCGGCCTAATTCAAGGCTTTTTCTGCCGGGACGTAATCATGTCCGAGCGCCCTGGCGACGGCTTCATGCGTCACTTTCCCCCGATGGACATTGAGGCCATTGCGCAAGTGCCTGTTTTCCTTGAGGGCGGCGAGGCCCTTGTCGGCGAGCTGCAGGCCATAGGCGAGGGTCGCGTTGTTGAGGGCGTGGCTCGAGGTGAGGGGAACCGCCCCCGGCATATTGGCGACGCAGTAATGGACGACCCCATCGACCACATAGGTCGGCTCGGCATGGGTGGTGGGTTTTGAGGTCTCGAAACAGCCGCCCTGGTCGATCGAGACATCGACGAGAACCGCCCCCTTTTTCATGCCTTTGAGCATTTCGCGGGTGACGAGCTTGGGCGCGCTGGCGCCGGGGATGAGCACGGCGCCGACCACGACATCGGCCTGGTCCGTCTCCTCGTCGAGGGCGTCGAAGGTGGAGAAGCGCGTTTTCACCCGGCCGCCGAAGATCTCGTCGAGATAGGCCATGCGATGCAGGCTGCGATCGAGAATCGTCACATCGGCGCCTAGCCCGGCGGCCATCTTCGCGGAATGGAGCCCGACGACGCCGCCCCCGATCACCAGCACTTTCGCCGGCAATACGCCCGGCACGCCGCCCATGAGGAGACCGCGCCCGCCCTGCGGCGCGGTCAGCGCCGAAGCCGCCGCCTGAATCGCGAGGCGTCCGGCGACCTCGCTCATCGGCGCAAGAAGTGGAAGTCCGCCGCGATCGTCCGTGACCGTCTCATAGGCGACGCCAGTGACGCCCGATTTCAGAAGGCCGCGCGTCTGCTCCGGATCGGGTGCAAGATGCAGATAGGTGTAGAGAATCTGGCCCTCGCGAAGCTGCACATATTCGGAAGGCTGGGGTTCCTTCACCTTCACGATCATCTCGGAATTCTTGAACACAGTTGCAGCGTCAGGCGCGATCTTGGCGCCCGCCGCCTCGTAGTCCCGGTCTGTCGCCTTGATGCCGGCGCCGGCGCCGGTCTCGACCAGAACCTCATGCCCGTGCGCCACATATTCCCGCACGCTGCCCGGCACGAGGCCGACGCGGAACTCGTTGTTCTTGATCTCTTTCGGCACGCCGACGCGCATTCTGTTCCTCCCTTGGGAATTTGCGACGGCCTTAGCAGATTGTCGCGCGCGTTCAAATGCGGAAGCGCCAAAATCAGGAATGCGGCCGCCCGGGATCAAGCACGGCCTCCCGGGACCCGCTTTTTCGCCCCCTGCAAACGCGTTCCGCCGGGCCTGGCGAGCGGCTGCTCGCGGCGGCCTCGCCGGGAAAGGAGGCGAAATCGGCCGAAGCCGCGCGCTGTCGCCGACGCGAATTTGCAGAAAATCGGAAATAAATACTGCCTACGGATCATTCATGGTGAACGTCTCCATTAGGCGCAAATTGCAGCGGACGCATTCACATCGCGCTAAAGGCGGTTTGGCAGGGTGCAAACGAGTCTCTGAAGGAGCTCCCATGCTCAGCACCGCCCGCGTCGAATTGCCGGCGCCCGTCGAGGCCAGGCTGAAAGCCGCGTCGGACTTCGTCGACAATGTGATGGAGTTCGCGCGCGAGGATCTCATCGGCTTCCGCCGGCCGCTCGCAGCCTCATTCGCATTCTCCGCGCCCCTCGTTCTGACGCTGGTCTATCACAGCGCCGGACTGGTCCCCATGCTGCAGGCCGCGGCAGCCTATTTCACCATCGCCGGGGGCGGCCTCTATCTGGTCGGCCGCCGGATGTGGCCGGCACTTGTCGCGGAGTTTGAGACGCGCGCCGTCGCGAAGCGAAAGGCGATCGCGGATCTGCGCTGCGGGTTCGGCGAGGCGAGCTTCCTCAACCTCGCACGCTCGCCGCGCTTCATCGAACATGACAACGGCGTCCTTGTGCTCGCCGATGCCGGCGACTTCCGCACGCTCTTCTTTGCGGTCGAGCGCGACGAACGCGATCCGCGCTGGGCGCTCTATGAGAATGGCGATCTGGAGCGGCGCGTCTGGCGCTGGCTGCGCCTGCCGATTTCGCGCGAGCTCGTCAAATTCTCGGCCGAGGGCTCGAAACTGCCGCAGCCGAACCGGCCCTATCGCGTGAAGTCGATCGACGCCTGGGAGGCGATCAATGTCGCCCTCGGCGAGCCGCTCGACGGCGCGGTCATTCACCGGCCCTTCGACGAGATCGTCGATACCGTCGACCGGCTGGTGTAAGCGCGCTCAGTCGAAGCTCGAGCGGTCGATCGGCCCCTCCCAGTAAAGCATCGCGACCTGGACGACGCCGTCGCGGTCCTCGACCGGGGTCCATTCAGTGAGCACAGGCCGCCCCTTTAGCTTCGTCAGCAGACGGTAGGTTATCGAGCCGTCGACATCGGCGAAGCGCAGCAGCTTCGATCCATGGCGCGCCTTGATTTTCGAGAGGCCGCCCTCGCGATAGAGGCAGGCCTTGTAGCTGGTGCAGAACCCGCCGCCCTCGACGCTGACGATGATCATGCGCACGCGGTTTTCGTCGCCGATATAGACGCCGAAATTCTGGCTGGCGTGGTATGACATGAAAAGGAGGTTTCCGGCGCCGTCATGGTTGGCGCTTTCGGGCGCGCCGAGCTTCCTTTTGACTTCGGCCGCCGTCATGCCGAGCCGCACGCCGGCGACGCCCTTGCCCTCGAGGATGCGGCCCCTGTCGATGTCGGCCGCCCTGGCCGCCGCAAGCAGCGTGACCAGAAAGAGCATCGCCGCGACGCACAGCCGACTCATATGACCTTCCACATGCATTGGGGCGGAGGTTTGCTAAGAAGGCCCAATCGGTCAAGCCGGCGCCTATGGCGAAGCGCCGCGCCGCCTACCCTTGGCGCGCCGCCGCTGCTATTTCTGGGCGCATGGCGACGCTCATCGACAATACGAAGGATAAACCGCGGCATCCGGAGAAGGAGAACCGCCCGGAGAGCCCCTTGCTGCGCAAACCAGACTGGATACGGGTGAAGGCCCCGACTTCAGCCGCCTACGCCGCCACGCGCGCCGTCGTGCGCGAGAAAAAGCTGCACACGGTCTGCGAGGAGGCGGCCTGCCCGAATATCGGCGAATGCTGGGCGAAGAGCCACGCGACCTTCATGATCATGGGCGACACCTGCACGAGGGCCTGCGCCTTCTGCAATGTGAAGACGGGCCTGCCGGCCGCGCTCGATGAGAATGAACCTGCGCATGTGGCGGAGGCCGTCGTCGAGATGGGCCTATCCCATGTCGTCGTCACCTCGGTCGATCGCGATGACCTTTCTGACGGCGGCGCCATGCATTTCGCGCGGACGATTGCGGCCATCCGCGCGCGCGCGCCGAAAACGACCATCGAGATTCTCACTCCGGATTTCCTGCGCAAGGACGGCGCGGCTGAAGTCGTGATCGATGCGCGGCCAGACGTCTTCAACCATAATCTCGAAACCGTTCCGCGGCTCTATCTCTCCATCCGGCCTGGCGCACGCTACTACAACTCGCTGCGCCTGCTTGAACGCGTGAAGGAGCGCGACCCGTCCATCTTCACCAAGTCGGGCCTGATGGTCGGCCTCGGC
>CAYTVQ010000205.1:0-5007 GCA_964441615.1 uncultured Caulobacterales bacterium
GCGTCGAGGCGGCGGTTCAGGGCCGCGAGCTCGGCCTCGATGCGCTTGAGGGCGCGGTCGCTATCGCTTTCGTCGTCATGCTGGCGCTGCATGGCGTCAACGATGACGGCGATGAAGAGGTTGAGGACCGTGAACGTCGCCGCGAGAATGTAGACGACGAAGAAGACCCAGGCGTAGGGGTGCGTCGTCATGATCTCGCGCACCATGTCGGCCCAGCCTTCGAGAGTCATGATCTGGAAGAGGCTGAACAGCGAGTCGTGGAGGCTTCCGAACCACTCGGGATAGGCGGCGCCGAAGAGTTTCGTCGCCATGACCGCAAAGACATAGAAGACGATGACGAGAATGGCCCCGATCGAGGCGATGCCCGGGATCGAGGCGATGAGGCCCTCGATGACGCGCCTGAGGCGCGGAAACGCGGAGATGAGGCGCAGCACGCGCAGCACGCGGGCCGCGCGCAGCACGGCGAAAGCCTCGTTCGCCGGCATGAAGGCGATAGCGACGACGAAAAGGTCGAAGAGGCTCCAGGGATCGCGGAAGAAGCGCGCGCGATGCGCGGCGAGGCGCAGCGCGAGCTCCGCGACGAAGACGAACAGGATGGCGCGGTCGAGCGCTTTGAGCAGCGCCCCGTGGCGCGCCATGATGCCGGGATAGGTTTCAAGACCAAGAATGACGGCGTTGACGACGATGAGCGCCATGATGAGGCGGGTGAAAAGGGGCGCCTCGACCAGCGATGTCAGCTTCTGCATGGCGTCGTCCGCGTCTTCCGTCAGGCCGTTCCGTAAATGCGGTCGCCCGCGTCGCCAAGTCCGGGCAGGATATAGCCCTTGTCGTTGAGCTCGCGGTCGAGCGACGCCGTGATGATCGGAACGTCGGCGTGAGCCGCCTCGAAGGCGGAAACGCCTTCCGGCGCGGCGAGGAGGCACATGAATTTCAGGCGGCGCGCGCCCGAGTCCTTCAGGCGCGTCGCCGCCGCGATCGCCGAATTGCCCGTCGCCAGCATGGGATCGACCATGATGACGTCGCGCTCGCCCATGGCCTCGGGAAGCTTCAGGTAATACTGCACCGGCTTCAGCGTCGCGTGGTCGCGGTAGAGCCCGATATGGCCGACGCGCGCGTCGGGGACGAGGTCGAGCATGCCCTCGAGGAGGCCGTTGCCGGCGCGCAGGATCGAGACGAAGCAGATCCGGCGCCCTTCGAGCCAGGGAAAGCGCCCCGTCTCCATCGGCGTCTCGACCTCGCGCATCCCGAGTTCAAGATCTTTCGTCACTTCATAGGTCAGGAGCATGGCGATCTCGCGCAGGGTCTGGCGGAAGAGCGCGTGGCTCGTCGCCCGATCTCGCAGGAGCGTCAGTTTGTGCTGGACGAGCGGGTGCTTGACGATGTGGAGCATGGGGGAGGAAGTGAACGGTAAGGAAGGACAGCTGAAGTCTGGGCATAGGCAGGCTGCGCCGCGGAGTCTATCATCTCGCACATCCGTCGCCATTCACGAGCCGCCATGACCCTCACGCCTTGGGACCGCCGCTTCGCCGACCTCGCCTTCATGGAAGCGAAGAAAAGCGCCGACAATGGCGGTCTGCCGATCGGTTCCGTGCTGGCGCGGGGCGAGACGCTCATCTCCTCCGGCCATAATCAGCGCGTGCAGCGCGGCGATCCGATCCTCCATGGCGAGATGGACGCGCTGCAGAAGGCGGGGCGCCAGAAGACCTATCGCGACACGACGCTCTACACGTCCTTGAGTCCCTGCATGATGTGCGCGGGGACCATCGTGCAGTTCAAGATCCCGCGCGTCATCATCAACGATACGCGCAACTTCGGCGGCAATGAGGAGTTCCTGCGATCGCGCGGCGTCGAGGTGATCGACCTTCAGCACGAAGACTCGATCGCGCTGATGGCGCAATTCATCCGCGACAATCCGGCGCTCTGGAACGAAGACATCATGGAGTGAGCGGCGGCGGCGCTCAGACGCCCTGCCGGGTCAGGGCGCCGTAGAGTTCGGGCCGGCGGTCGCGGAAGAAGCCCCAGCTCGCGCGGCGCTCGGCGACATGGTCGAGATCGACCGTCGCGGCGATGAACCCCTCCTCGACGCGGCCGAGCTCGGCGAGATAATCGCCGCCCTCGTCGCAGATGAAGGAGGAGCCGTAGAAAATCTGCCCCTCCTCGTTTCCGATGCGGTTGGCGGCGCCGACCGGAACGACGTTGGAGACCGCATGGCCGATCATGGCCCGCCGCCAGCGCGGCTGGGTGTCGAGCGTCGGATTTTCGGGCTCCGAGCCGATCGCGGTCGGATAGAGCAGGATCTCCGCGCCCTGAAGGACCATGGCGCGCGCCGCTTCCGGGAACCACTGGTCCCAGCAGACGCCGACGCCGATGCGCCCGAAGCGAGTCGGCCAGGTCCTGAAGCCCGTGTCGCCGGGCCGGAAATAGAATTTCTCCTCATAGCCCGGCCCATCCGGGATGTGGCTCTTGCGGTAGACGCCCATCAGCGACCCGTCCGCATCCGCCATGACGAGACTGTTGTAATATTCCTCGCCCGCCCTCTCGAAGATCGAGAGCGGGAGCACGACCCCGAGGTCGCCGGCGAGCGGGGCGAGGGCCTCAACCGCCGGATGCTCCTTATACGGATAGGCCATTTCGAACCATTGCGTCTCCTCGCGCTTGCAGAAATATGGACCCTGGAAAAGTTCCGGCGCGAGGATGACTTTCGCACCGTCTTTGGCGGCGTCGCGGATGAACTTTCCGACGCGGGCGATGTTCTGGCCCAAGTCGGCGCCGAAGGCGGACTGGAGAACCGCAAACCGCAATTGTCTCGCCATGCCGCCTCCTCGCGCCTGCCGCCTGTCCGCGGCGCTTGACGAGATAGCGGGCGGGCGCCCAACATTCAATGACGCCGCCCGGAGCCAGCCCCATGCCGCGCCTCGACATCTACTGGTCGTTCCGCAGCCCCTATTCCTATCTCGCCATCGACCGTCTCATCGACATCTCGCGCGCCTGGCCGATCGAGACGCATTTCCGCCCGGTGCGCCCGCTCGCCATGCGCGAGCCCGACTTCTTCGAGAAGAACCGGCCGCAATTCATGCCCTATCTGATGAAGGACGTCTGGCGCGAGAGCCAGCGCATGGGGATTCAATTCTCCTCGCCGCGCCCGGACCCGATCGTCATGGATTTCGCGACCGGCAAGGTCGCGCCGGCCCAGCCGGTGATGGAAAAGCTGATGGCGCTCGCCATCGCCGCGGTCGAGGAGGGCAAGGGGCTCGAATTCGCGCAGGCGGTCGCGCGCCGCATCTGGGGCGGCGTCGAGAACTGGAATCAGAGCGGGCCGATGTCGGAGGCCTCAGCCGCGGCCGGCCTCAGCCTCAAGGCGCTCGAGGACTGGGCCGCGCGCAATCCGCGACGGATCGCCGACATGATCGCCGCCAACGAGGCCGAACAGCTCAAGCACCATTGGGGCGTGCCCCTGATGGTGCTCGACGACGAACCCTTTTTCGGGCAGGACCGTCTCGACTCGCTGGTCTGGCGCCTCGAGCAGTCAGGCATGAAGAAGCGGTCGTAGATCGGGAGTTCAGCACATGCGCCGCAGCCTTCTGATTTTCGCTCTTTTCGCCGCGGCCTGCGCCACCACTTCAGCGGCTTCGCGTCTGGAAAACCGCTTCCTCTCCTTCGGCATGGAGCCCGCCATGGCGCGCTGCCTCGTCGGCGAGCTGCGCGAGGATCTCTCGCCGCGCGAGCTTGGCGCTGTCGCCGACTTTCTTGAGCGGTTCGAAGAGGCTGACCGGGGACGGCCGGGCGCCGCCATCGACGCCATCATGGGCATGGACAATCCCGAGATCGTCGCCTCGATCGCGGCCGCCGGCCTTTCCTGCGCCTTCCGGCGCTGAGCACGCGCCGTGACGGCGGAAGCTTTCCCGCTTTCCGGCTTCGCGGAAGGCCCCTTCGGCCGCGTGCGCGAGGCGTTCGCGCGCAATTTCGCCGAAGGCCTCGAACTCGGCGCGCGCTTCTCCGTGTTCATCGAAGGGCGCTGCGTCGTCGATCTCATCGGCGGCTTTTCCGATCGCGAACGCAAAACGCCGTGGACGGAGGAAACGCTCGCCGGGATTTATTCGAGCGGCAAGCTCGTCGTCGCCATGCTGGTCGCCCGCGCCGTGAGCGAGGGAAGGCTCGACTATGACGCGCCTGTCGCGCGCTGGTGGCCGGAATTCGCGGCGGGCGGCAAGGGGGACATCACCCTCGCCGAGGCGCTTTCGCATCAGTCGGGACTCGTGGGCATCCCGGAGGAAACGCCTGCGGACATCTGGCTCGACTGGACCGCGACGACCGCCCGCCTCGCCGCCATGGCGCCCTTGTTCCCGCCGCGCACGGCGAGCGGCTACGGACCCCAGACCTTCGGCTTCATCGCCGGCGAGATCCTGCGTCGCGCGACCGGACGCGGCGTCGCTGAGACCCTGCGCGAGGATTTCGGCGACATCGACCTTCACTGCGCGCTCCGGCCCGATGAAATCGCGAGAGCCGCCTATATGCCGAAGCCGCCCCGCGCCCCCGATCTCGGGGCGCTGACGGAACTGAAACGCATCGCCTTCCTGAAGCCCTGGTCCGCGCCCGGCAATGTGACGCGCGAGGCGTGGATGGCGGCGGAAATTCCGTCCGCCAATATCCACGCGACGGCGCGCGCTCTCGCCGAACTCGCCCATCCGCTGGCGAATGAGGGAAATCATCGCGGGCGGCGCATCATTTCGCCCGACGCGCTCGCCGCCATGCGCGCCGAGCGCATCGCCGGCGACGATCTGGTGCTGCCCTTCCGTCTCTCTTGGGCGGCCGGGGTCATGCGCAATATCAACGGCCATTTCGGGCCGAGCCCGACCGCCCTTGGCCATGCAGGGTTCGGCGGCTCCTCGGTGATGTTCGACCCCGCGCATCGCCTTTCCGCCGCCTATGTGATGAACAGGATGTCGCCGCATCTCGTCGGCGACCCGCGCGGCCTTGCGCTCGTCGATGCGGTCTACGCGGCGCTGT
>CAYTVQ010000206.1:0-4958 GCA_964441615.1 uncultured Caulobacterales bacterium
TGGCGCCGGGGAAACCCATGAAACGACCGCCAACGGCGTCGTTGTTGATCTTGCGGCGCGCCGGATCCTCGACGATGGGTGGGGCGGGAGCATGCGCTTCACCTCAATCGAGAATGTTTTTGGCTCCGGTGGTCCGGACAAGCTCCGTGGCGATGCGCGAGCCAACGACATCAGCGGCGGGCTTGGCGATGACGACATCCGTGGCGGTGATGGCGACGACATGCTCGCCGGCAGTTATGGGGCGGACAGGCTCGAAGGCGGCAGAGGCGCCGATTCGTTCATCTATACCTATATTAGTGACAGCGGTCCCTTGGCGCCCGATGTGATCGTCGATTTCAGCAAGGCTGAACATGACAGGATCGTATTGAAGGCCCTCGACGCCGATTCTTCGACGCCGGGGATCCAGCCCTTTGCCTTTGTTGAACTGGAGACCCCGGCCTATATCGCGGGCAGCGTCACCTGGCAGCGCCAGGTTGCAGACAACCGGACCGAGATACGGGTCATGAGGGGCGCCGGGACAATGCTGATCTTGCTCGAGAGGCAGATCAAATTGTCAGCTACGGATTTTGGGCTCTAAAGCGCGGTCGATCTCGCGCCGCCCTCTAAATCGGAAGCAGCAGCCGGGACATGATCATGAGGAGTGAAATCGACGCCCAGAATGTGAGGCGCGCCCGCAGCGGTCCGTACCAGGGCGGCAGGAGGCCGATCGAGACGGCCCGCAAATCGCGCAAGAGCAGGAAGACGAGCGCCCCGATGACCAGGAGAAAGCGGGCGACATTGGGAATGGCGATGGCGAAGGCCCCGACAGGAAGCGCGCCGATCCAGGCGACCGCAGCGCCGATGAGGCCAGGCAGAACGGATTCGCCCGAGTTGGCGCCCTTCGCCATAATGGCGTTGGCGTTGTAGCCCGCGAAAAAGCTCGCGACGATGGCGCCATAGAAGAGCGCGAACTCGCGGAAATCGAAGGCGAGGCTGCCCGGCAGGATGAGGGGCGAGGACCACACGCCCATGAAGCTCAGGATAAAGGGCGACATGGCCAGAAGGCCGATATTGCTGAACTCTTTTTGGCGGTCAGACATCAAGGCGCCCCCACGCAACGTCCACAGCCTAAGCCAAATTCAGGGCCGGCGGAACGCAGCAGCGGCCAAAAGACCCGCAATCACTGAAAACGCCACAGCCGCGACCCCATAGGCGAGCGGGCGCTGGTGCGCGAAGTTGTAGATGGCGCTTTCAATCCCGATTTTTCGCACGGAAAGCGAGGCGAGATCGCGCGACACCAGTTCGCGGTTGCGAAAGAGAAAGACTTCGGCCGTGTAATTGCCGACCGGGGTCGTCGGCGGCAGCGCGACCTCGATGGCGAAAAGACCCGCCTTCCTGAAATCGACGACGCCGGCGCTGTCCACGATGAGGCGCCGCCGGCGCGCTTCGGCGAGGAAAGAGGCGGCGACATGCTCCGGGCCGAGAACGGCGAGCCGTGCGCCCGCGCGCGCCGATTGCGGCGCGATCGTGGACGCCAGGCGCTCGGGGCTCGCCACGAGGGCGAGCTGCTCGAGAAGCGGCGGGTCGGCGATTTCGGGGAGCGGCCGCGTGGACAGCGTCAGCGTCACGCCGGGCGCGTCGATGTCGAGGGCGGGGCCTGGCGTCCAGATCAGCTCCCTGCGCTCAAAGGGACGTAGACGGAATGTCGTCGCCGGCCCCCGCACGAGGGCGGCGATGTCATACTCCTCCTGTGGGAAGGCGCCGGGGCCCGCGCTGGTCACGACGCCGAAAAGCACGATCCTCGCCCCGGAAAATCCGGCGTCGATTTCGATCAGATCGTCCGTGAGCGCGACCGCGACGTCACTGGCCGCCGCGGGGGCGGCGACAAGCAGCGCCGCTGCTGCGATCAAGGTTTTCACAGCGCCTCCATGCGGAACGGAAAAGGCGGCGGCAGGACCAGATCAAACAGAAGACGCAGGCACACGGCGATCACCACCAGGGCGAGGAGCGCGCGCAGCTGTTCGGCCTTCAGGCGCGCGCCGAACCTCACGCCGAGCTGTGCGCCGATGACGCCGCCGACAATGAGAAGCGCTGCAAGCACGATATCGACAGTCTGGTTCGCTGCGGCATGGCTGACGGCGGCGATGGCGGTCACGAAGGTGATCTGGAGGAGGGACGTTCCGACGACGACAGTCGTCGGCATCTGAAGGATGTAGATCATGGCTGGAATAAGGATGAAGCCGCCGCCGACCCCCATCACGCCAGAGAGGACTCCGACGAATACGCCGATCAGAAGCGGCGGGATGGGACTGATGTACAGCTGCGACCGCCGGAAGCGCATCGCGAAAGGCAGGACCGACATCCATGCGGTCCGGCGCCGCCGCCGGACAGGCGCGCTCTTTTCCGGATTGCGGATGATCGCGCGCAGACTCTCGGCGAGCATCAGGACGCCGATCGAGCCGAGAAAGACGACATAAGTCAGTGCAATGACGGTATCGATCTGGCCCTTTTCGCTCAGATAGCGAAAGAGGCCGACGCCGGCTAACGCGCCAACTGCTCCGCCAGCGACAAGGAAGGCGCCCATTTGCAGATCGACCGTCTTGCGGCGCAGATGCGCGGTCGCGCCGGAAACGGATGAGGCGACGATGTGCGCGGCTTCGGTTCCAACCGCCACCGGCGGCGGAATGCCGTGAAAGATGAGAAGCGGCGTCATCAGAAATCCGCCGCCGACGCCGAACATGCCGGACAGAAAGCCGACCGCCGCTCCCATCGTGATGATGATGAACGGATCGACCGGCATTTCGGCGATCGGCAGATAGAGCTGCATCAGTCGCGTCGGCGGCGAGCGTTGGACGTGCTTCCTTCGCAGCGGCCGGCCCAAAATACAATGAGCGGCCGAAGCCGCTCATTCGAAACCCGCGGTGGTTGGCGCCTCAGCTCGCCGGCGCCACTTCATTGGCGTCAGGGTCCGGGGTCTTTGCAGTCCACTTTGCGACCTCGGCGTCCGCGGCGCGCCGCTTCTCGGCCGAGAGCCCCGAACCGAGGCCGGCCGCCAGGGAGCCTGCCTGGGCGTCGCCATTCTTGGCGGCGAGGGAGTACCAGAAATACGCCTTGACCGCGTCCTGTGCTCCGCTTGATGCGCCCTCGCCGCCAGGATGGAAGATGGCGCCGAGGTTATATTGCGAATCGACGAGGCCGAGATTGGCGGCCTTTTCAAACCAGGCGATCGCTGCGGTCTGGTCCGCCGGGCCGCCCTGGCCGCGGGCGGACATGACGCCGATCCGGTGCATGGCGAGGACGTTGCCGCCATTGGCCGCGCGTTCATACCAGGCGCGGGCCTGGGCCGCGTCCTGAGGCACGCCCTGCCCGAGCTTGTAGAGTTCGCCGAGCTGAAGCTGTGCGGGCGGATGGCCGAGGGCGGCCGCCTCCTCTAGTCCTTTCATCGCGGCGAGCGTTTCAGATTCGCTGGTCGCGCTCTTCAGCTTGGCGACGCTGGCGAGATAGAGCGCGCGAGGCTTTACGACCGGTGCGGACGGCACTTCGAGGGCCGCGGGATCCTTGATGGCGACGGTCGGCGCCGCAGCCGGCCTGGTTGCGCTCTCTCGCGAAGCGGTCTGCGTCTTCGGCTTTCCGCCAAGGACCATGTCCTTGACGACAAAGGCCAGCGAGGCAAGGGCGAGCACCACTGCTGCCCCGAGTGCAACGGTCAGCGGCTTCACCTTCGGTTGGGCCGGCGCAATCTTCTCGCGTAGTGAAGGCGCGGCGTCGGGCTCGCTCTCAGGAGGGTGCGCCTCGTCGGCGGCCAGGCCCTTCCGCGCGACGAGGGGCAGGACGCCCCCGATCGCCGCAGCCGCCTTGGCGATGAAGGATTTCGGCGGTTCTTTTTCCGTGCGTTCGGCGGCCAGCGCCTCCGCTTGCGGCGCTGGTGCCGATAAAGCGCCGTCGCCGGCTGTGCCGGTCTGCGCCGCCTGTTCCGCCGCCAGGCGCTTCTTTTTCACCTTCGCCGCCAGGATTGCGCGCTGCTTCGGCGTGAGCCTGCGCCGCCGCTCCGTCGCTTCGGCCGCGGCTTTCTCGGCCGCTTCCTTGGCGGCGCGGCGCGCCTCGGCAAGATAGTTGGTCGCCGCAGGTTTTGGCGCGGCGACTGAAACGGGCGGGAGTTCCTGTTCGCCCGTTTGCTGTCTGTCCTCAGCGCTTTCCGCGTCTCCGAAGCCTGCCTCAAGGTCGGCGAGAAGCGAGTCGATCTCGTCCTGCTCGGCTTTTGCCGGGCTCGGCGCCGGCGGCGACGGCGGGCCTGAAAACGCGGCTTCGACTTCAGCGAGGATGTCATCCCCGATCGACCGCGCCGGGCCGGAGGCCGGGGCTGGATCGTCGCTGAAGTCAAAATCGTCTGCCGCGGCCTCAGCGCCCGACTCATCGTCGAGATACGCAAGATCAAACGCTGACGGCTCGCCCTCGGATTCCTCTTCGGCGGCGGCCTCGGAGGAAGCCGGCGCCGGAGGGTCTCCGGTCAGCGCTGCTGGAAACGCAGCCGCTGGCGTCGCGGCGGGCTGGGACGCTGGCTTGATCCCGGTCGCGCGTTCGAGTCTGTCGAGAACGGCTTCCAGCGAGTGCTGGAGCGCGTTGATCCGGTCTTCGGTGCGCCGCTCCGTGTCGGCGAGGGCCGCCTCGATCTCGGCCCGGGCGTCGGGCGCCTTCTGCGCCTCCGACTCAACGATCTGCGAGCGCAGGGCGGCGATCGTCTCGGCGACCTTATGCACGCCCTCGGCGCTCCGGCGTTCGGCGGCGTCGATCTGGTCGGAAAGCTTCTTGATGACGCCTTCGAGCGCCCTGATCTGGTCTCCGCCGCGTTTGATCTCGTCGCCAAGGACTCGAAGCTTTGTGCTCGTCCGCTCGACGAAGTCCGGGTCGGCCGGCGATTCAGGCTTTGACTTGGCGATGTCCTGCGCCGCCCGTTCCAGACGGGCGATGCGGGCCGACAC
>CAYTVQ010000207.1:0-4941 GCA_964441615.1 uncultured Caulobacterales bacterium
GGCACATCGAGCGGGTTCTGCGTGACGAAATAGACGCCGACGCCCTTGGAGCGGATGAGGCGCACGACCTGCTCAATCTTTTCGAGGAGAGCCTTCGGGGCTTCGTTGAAGAGGAGATGCGCCTCGTCAAAAAAGAAAACGAGCTTCGGCTTCTCCGCGTCGCCGACCTCGGGCAGCTCCTCGAACAGCTCCGACAGGAGCCACAGCAGAAAGGTCGCGTAGAGTCTCGGCGTCTGCATCAGACGGTCGGCTGCGAGTATGTTGACAATCCCGCGTCCGTCCTTGTCCGTGCGCAGAAAATCGAAGAGGTCGAGCGCCGGCTCGCCGAAGAAAGCCTCGGCTCCCTGTTCCTCGAGCCTCAGGAGTCCGCGCTGAATGGCGCCGAGCGTCGTCTTGGCGACGAGGCCGTATTTCGCCTGCAGTTCCGCCGCGCGCTCGCCGACCTCCACGAGAAGCGCGCGCAGGTCCTTGAGGTCGAGAAGGAGGAGGCCCTGGTCGTCCGCATAGCGGAAGGCGAGAGTGAGAACTCCCTCCTGCGTGTCGTTGAGTTCGAGGAGACGGGCGAGGAGCAGGGGGCCCATCTCGCTGACGGTTGCGCGGATGGGATGGCCCTGCTCGCCGGCGAGATCCCAGAAGCAGACCGGCGCAGCCGCGAATTCATACGGCGCGAGGCCGACCTGCTCCGCCCGCTTCAGGAGGAAGTCCTTCGGCTCGCCCTTGCGTGAGATTCCGGCAAGGTCGCCCTTCACGTCCGCCGCAAAGACAGAGACGCCGGCGCGTGAAAACTCTTCCGCCAGGATCTGGAGCGTTACGGTCTTGCCCGTGCCCGTCGCGCCGGAAATGAGCCCGTGGCGGTTGGCGTATTTGAGGCTGAGGATCTGCGGTCCATCGGCCTTTCCGATGAAGATCGCGCCTGGTTCGGGGGTCATGAGGGCCTTGTTCGCGGGCTGCTTCTCAAGGCTTATCGGGTGTTTCGGGGCCCTCGCAAGGCCGCCGTTTACGCGCTTCATCGAAGTCGGGTATGATCGGCCGGCGACGGGTTCGGGGGTCAGGCGCATGCGGCGCCGGTTTGAACGCGGCGCTTTCACGGGTCGAAAGGGACGGATATGTTGAGAATTCTTCTGATCATTGCGGTCGCTCTCGCGGTGATCATCGGTCTGACAACGCTTACCAAGCGCAATCCCAGAGCGGATGCGCCGACGGAGACCGCCGGCGAGACCGCAACGGGCGATGCCGCCGCCGCGACAGCAGAGGGCGGCGCGGAAACTGGCGACGCCGCTGCGGCCGATACGGGCGAGGCGCCGGCCGGCGACGCGCTCGAAGATGCCGGGGCCGCGGCTGGCGACGCCGTCGATGGGGCTGCGGAGGCCGTCGGGGACGCGGCCGAGGAAGTGGTTGAAGGCGCTTCAGACGCCGCCGCAGCGGCGGCCGGCGTCGCCGAGGACGTTGGCGCCGCCGCGACCGAAGCGGCCACGGACGCCGCCGCGAATGCAGGCGCGGCGCTCAAGGAAATCGGGGCCGCCGCCAGCAACGCCGCCGGCAAGACAGTCGAAGCTGCGGGCGCTGCGGCGAACAAGGCAGCGGAGAAAGTGGACAACGCAATTACGACGCCAGCCGAAGCGGCCCCTGCGCCAGCGCCCGCCTCTGCGCCGGAGCCGGAAACTCAGCCGCAGCCGAACTGAACGTCGGGGTTTGCGGAACACAAAAGCGCCGCCCGCAAGAGGCGGCGCTTTTTCCATGTACGAGCGCAGACCGCCGCGCTATTTCCGCATGCCTACATATTTTTCGAAGAACAGCGTCTCGGCCTCGCGCTGTGCGTCCTGGTTCGATTTCTTGGCGAAGCCGTGGCCTTCGTCTTTGGCCATCATGAACCAGGCGTCGATCCCGTTGCGCCGAAGCGCCGCCAGCATCTGCTCGGCCTCGGTGTAGGGAACGCGGGGATCGTTGAACCCTTGTACGATGAACAGCGGCCGCCTGATGCGCCCGGCGTTGGTCAGCGGCGAAATCTTCATGAGATGCGCGCGCATCGCCGGATCGCGCTCGTCGCCATATTCGACCCTCCGCAGATCGCGCCGATAGCCGGAGGTGTTCTCAAGGAAAGTCACGAAATTGGAGATGCCGACGATATCGACGCCGGCCGTGAAGCGTTCCGGAAACATGATCATCGAGGCGTAGACCATGTAGCCGCCATAAGAGCCGCCATAGGCGACGATCCTTGAGGAGTCGAAGCGACCCGGATCGGCTGCAAGAAAATCGAGTGCGGCGCCGATATCCCTGACGCTGTCCTCGCGCTTCATGCCGTTGTCGAGATCGACGAAGGCCTTTCCGTAGCCGGTCGAACCGCGGACATTGGGCAGCAGCACGGCGACGCCCAGTTCCTTGACCCAGTACTGGACGGTCGATGAGAACACCGGACGGGCCTGACCTTCAGGCCCCCCATGAATCGAGACGATCACAGGATGCGGCCCCGGCGTTTTCGGTTCGTAGAGCCAGCCGGTGATTTCCCTTGGGCCGCCGCTCGCGCTGTCGAATGTCGGAAAGCGCACGAGGCTCGGTTCGACAAAGCTCGCAGGGTCGAGGCCGCCGACCTCCGACTCCGTCCAGCGGGCCAGCGTCTTCGACTTAAGGTCGAAGACATAGACGTCTGACGGCGAAACCGCGGAGTTGAGCGTCAGCCCCAGCCTTGTTCCCTTGTCGTCGAATTCAAGACCGCCGATGACCCCCGGCGGCAGCGACGGAGCGGGAAGCGCGCGCGGCGCTGCGCGGGAAAGGTCCATCAGGCGAAGCTCGGAGGCGCCATCGACATTGACGGTGTAGGCGAGGCGCCGCCCGTCATCCGACAGGTCGAATCCCTCGACATCGTGCGCCATAGCCTCGGGCGACAGGATGGTTCGTGCGCCGGTGGCGAGGTCGAGGCGGATGAGACGCGCAAAATCCGACCCTTCGTCGGAGACAAGATAGATGCTCTTGCCGTCAGCGGAAAATTCGCCGCCGCGGTAGGCCACGCTGAGATCGGGCGTCAGCTCCTGAAGCGCGCCGCTCGCTGTATCGAGCAGGAAGCGCCGCGACTTCGTGACGGAGATGCTCTCGCCGATCAGGAGCTTGCCGCCGTCCGGCGACCAGTCGAGCGGCGAGATGGCGCCCTTGCCGTCGAGGATCTGCTTGCGCGTCGATGGATCCGCCGGATCGGCGATGAGGATATCGTAGTCGCCGCTGTCCTTGCCCGCTCGCGACCAGGCGATGAGCTTGCCGTCACGGCTCCAGGTCAGCCCCTGATTGCGAAAACCCGCTTCGGTGAACTGGGTCGTACGCCCGCTCGAAGGATCCAGAAGAAGTCCCTGAAAGAATTCATCGCCGCCGGCGTCCTTCGAAAAAATGAAATCAGCCCCGCCGGGCCGCACAGTCGCGCCGCCGACCGGATCGCGATAAAAGGTGAGCTGCGTTCTGGCGCCGAGCGGAAAGGCGACCTTGTGGATCTGAGGCGCATCCGCAAAGCGCGTGGTGATGAGGATGCCGCCATCCGGCGTGAAACCCTGAAAGCTCGCCCCGCGCGTGTTCACATATTGCTGGAGCCGGTCGCGGACCGCGGGCGGCGTTTCCGGCACATTCTCGACCAGCAGCTGGCCGCGCTCGACGCGCGGAGTCTTGGCTGAAGGCTTCGCAAGAGAAGGCGAGGCGAGGAGGAGGATCGCCGCCGCCACGGCTCGCGCCAGAATCTGAACTTTCATGGGAGCCCCTTAAGTGTGACTGGAAATATCGAGCAGGCGCCGCATCGAAGGTCAATGCCGCGGCGGCGCCTACCCCAGCCGCTTTGCGGCCTCGGCGGCGTAATAGGAGATGATCCCGTCCGCGCCCGCGCGCTTGATCGAAACGAGCGCCTCCATCATGGCCTTGTCGCCGTCGATCCAGCCATTCTGCGCCGCGGCCTTGATCATGGCGTATTCGCCCGAAACCTGGAACGCGAAGGTCGGCATGGAGAAGGCGTCCTTCACGCGCCGGACGATGTCGAGATAGGCGAGGGCGGGCTTCACCATCACGCTGTCGGCGCCCTCGGCGATGTCAAGCGCGACTTCGCGCAGCGCCTCGTCGGAATTGGCCGGGTCCATCTGGTAGGTGCGCTTGTCGCCCTTGAGCACGCCCGATGAGCCGATGGCGTCGCGATAGGGGCCATAGAAGGCGGATGCGTATTTTGCAGCGTAAGCCATGATCTGCGTGTTCTGGAGACCCGCCGCATCAAGGCCCTTGCGGATGGCGCCGACGCGCCCGTCCATCATGTCGGATGGCGCGATGATGTCGAAGCCGGCGCCGGCTTCGACGACCGCCTGTTCGACCAGCGCCTTGACCGTTTCGTCGTTCAGGATGACGCCGTCCTCCACGAGCCCGTCATGGCCGTGATCCGTATAGGGATCGAGCGCGACGTCCGCCATGAGCCCGATGTCCGGAACCGCATCCTTGATCGCACGCGCCGCCCGGCACATGAGATTGTCGGGGTCGAAAGCAAGACGCGCGTCCGCCGAGCGGTCTTCCTTCGCTGTATAGGGAAAGAGGGCGAGCGCCGGGATCCCCAGGGATTTCGCCTCCGCCGCGGCTTTCACCGCCTCGTCGATCGAGAGGCGCTCGACGCCTGGCATTGAGGGGATGGGCTCGCGCACGCCGCGGCCCTCGCGCAGCACGATCGCCCAGAGGAAATCAGCCGGGGACAGATGCGTCTCGGCGACAAGCCGGCGCGACCATTCGCTCGAACGCAGGCGGCGCAGACGGGTCGCCGGGTAGGATTGGTCAGTCATGGCCGAACTCCCATACTTGGGGCCTTACTGCGCCGGTTAGAATTTGATTGCAAATTGAACGGCCACGCTTAACGGCGATTTAGAGGTTCCGCGCCTATTTTGCACGATAACGGGCTAGGTTTGAGTGAGGCGTATCCATGGCGGCGGTCGAAGG
>CAYTVQ010000208.1:0-4845 GCA_964441615.1 uncultured Caulobacterales bacterium
GGACCTATATCGCCGGCGGGCTCGTCTGGGGCTGGCGGACGCTCTCGCCCGAGCCGCCATTCACCGGCGGCATGACGAAACAGGAGATGGAGGAGACGAAGGCGCAGAAGGCGCTCGTGCTCCTGACCGACGGCGAGAATACGCGCGCGCCGTCCCATCCGGAACATAACAGCGCGGACGCCGCGCTCGCCGACAAGCTGCTCATTCAGGCGTGCAACAACGTCAAGGCGGACGGCATCAAGGTTTACACCATCGCCTTCGATCTCAAGAGCGCAAATATCAAGTCGCTTCTCGAGGACTGCGCATCCACGCCCGGCGATTTCTACGACGCCATGACGAGCCACGAACTCGCCAAGGCGTTCAAGGAGATCTCCTCGAGCCTCGAGACCACGCGCCTCGTCCGGTAGCGGTACAGCCGCAGATCCGTAAACCCTAACGCCGCTCCCAGAAGGGGCGGCGTTCGGCTTTCGCTCCCGCCTGGCGCGAAACTTGCTCCGTAAACAAATCGTTAAGAACGCCGCGACGGCGCGGCGCCCGGAACGATGGCGGAGCGGATCATGTTGGGACTTGGTCGCAGGATTGAGGGCCTCTTTCGGTCAGACGACGGCAATATCTCGATCCTCTTCGGGCTGCTCGCGGTCCCGCTTCTCATCGCAGGGGGAATGGCCGTCGATATCGCGCGCAGCGCGCAGGCCAAGACGATCATCCAGGAAGCGGCGGACGCGGCGCTCCTGCGCGCCGCGCGCCTCAAGAGCGAGAATCCGGGCCTGACGGACGCGGCGCTCACGGCGCGCGCGCGTGAAATCTTCGACGCCGCCACACGCGGGCTCGCCGGCGTGACGATCGCGGGTTTCAAGCTCGTTC
The DNA here is from genome assembly GCA_964441615.1 of uncultured Caulobacterales bacterium. GTDB lineage: Bacteria > Pseudomonadota > Alphaproteobacteria > Caulobacterales > Parvularculaceae > Amphiplicatus. The sequence goes on from CAYTVQ010000208.1 coordinate 865, forward strand.
ACGATGGGGGGTCGGACACCTATTCGCTGCGGGTCGATGGCGGCATCGCCACGACGCTGATAGGCGTCGCCGGATTCCAATCGCTCGATGTCGGAGCGGTCTCCGAAGTGTCGCTCGGACCGCCGCCCTATATCGAAGTGGCGATGGCCCTCGACAACACCGGGTCGATGAACACGAACAACAAGATCGGCGCCCTGCGCGATGCGGCGTCGGATCTCGTCGAAACCCTCTTCGCCTCGGGAACCGAAGTCAAAGTGGGGCTCGTCCCCTTCGCGCAATATGTGAATGTCGGCGCGTCGAACGCCGGCGCGACATGGCTTCAGGCGCCGCCGGCCGACTGGACCGGCTGCGTCGGTTCGCGGGCCTTTCCGTCGAACACGGAAGACGCCGACTATGCAACCAAGGCCGTGCCGGCGATCAATGGCGTGGTCTGCCCGGCGCCGATCCAGCCGCTGACCGACGACAAGGCGGCGCTGCTGACGTCGATCGCGGGCATGAAGGCGGGCGGATGGACCTACATCGCGGAGGGCGTCGCCTGGGGCGCGCGCGTTCTCTCGCCCGGCGCGCCGTTCACCGGCGGGCTCGCCGCGTCCGAAGTGCAGAAGCGAGGCGGGATCAAGGCGCTGATCGTGCTCACCGACGGAGAGAACACCAAGGCCCCGACCTACCCGCTCCATGACAGCGCTGACCGGGCTCTGGCCGACGATCTGACCCGCCGCGCCTGCGCCGAGGCAAAGAAGAACGGCGTCGTCATCTATACGATCGCCTTCGATGTCGATGACCCGGGCGTGCGCGGACTCCTCGAGGACTGCGGCACAACGCCCGCCAATTATTTCGAGCCGTCGAACGCCAAGGAACTGTCTGCGGTCTTCGCGCGCATCGCCGCCTCACTGCGCAATCTCAGCCTCTCGAAATAGACGCCGCCGGCGCTTGTCTTGGCCGGCGTTAGGCCCGACACTTGGACCATGAACGAGCGCCGCCTCCTGATCGACTTCGTAGCCGATATTGTCTGCCCGTGGTGCCATGTCGGCCTGCGCTCCCTGCTGAAGGCTCACGAGAACCTCGTCAGCGGCTTCGATGTCGCCCTGCGCCTGCGCCCCTATCAGCTGGGGCCGCAGACGCCGGAAGAAGGGATTGATCGCGCCGTCTATTATGAAGCGCGAATTCCCGATGCGGCGCGGCGCGAAGCAGTCCGCAAGATGCTTGTCGATGCGGCGCGCGCCGCCGGCTTCGACTTCGATCCGGGAGTTCCCACGCGCCTGCCGAACACGCGACGCGCCCATCAGGCCATGCGCCTCGCCGCAAGCGAGGGCGCCGCGATCCCCTTCGCCCGCGCGCTCTACGACGCCTACTGGACAGAGGACGCGCCTATCGGCGAGGCCGAAACGCTCGCCGGAATCGCAGAGTCCTGCGGGCTCGATCGCGATTCATTCCGTTTACAGATTGACTCTGGAGAAAAGCTCGCCGAGACCGTCGCGGATGCGGAAGCGCTGCGCGACGCCGGCGTCTCCGGCGTCCCGACCTTCATCGTCAACGAACGGCGCGGCTTTTCCGGCGCGCTGGCGCCGCAACAGCTTGAAGCCGCCATTCTCGAGGCGGCCCGACAATCACTGGAGATGTCCTTATGAGAAAACTGACTGTCCCGGCGCTCGCGGCCGTTCTGACCGTCGTCTCAATCGCTCCGGCGCTCGCCGCCGACGGCGCCTGGCTGCGGCGCGAGATCGAGAAGGCGAAGTCCGGCGACACGATCCAGATTCCCGCCGGCGTCTACGACCTTACCGATCTCAAACTCTACAAGAGCGTCACGCTGGTCGGCGCGGCGGATGGGAAAACCGTGCTGCGCTCGGCCTCCGTCACCGACAAGGGCATTCTCGTTCCCCTTTCCGGAACGGATCTGATAGTCGAAAACATCACCTTCGAGGGGGCGCGGTCCTGGGATCGCAACGGGGCCGGCATCCGCCACGAAGGGCGCAATCTCACCATCGTCAATTGCCGTTTCATCTCGAATGAGGACGGCGTGCTTGCGACCGGCGATGCGACCGGAACGATCACCATTCGCGGCTCGGCTTTCATCGACAACGGCTTCGGAGACGGGATGTCTCATGGCATCTATGTGCTGAACGCGATCAAGCTCGACATCGACAGGTCGCGCTTCGAGGGCACGCGCATCGGCCATCACGTGAAGAGCCTCGCCGATGAAACCATCGTGCGCAATTCAGTGCTCGACGACGGCCATGGCCGCGGCAGCTACGCGCTCGACGCCTCAAAGGGCGGGGCTGTCACTTTTGAGGGCAATACCGTCATTCAGGCCGCCGACGGCGAAAACAACACCATCATCAATTACGACCTCACGCGCGGAGGAAAGGCGCTGCGCCTGACCATAACCGGCAACAAGTTCATCAACCGTCTCGACGGCGGGACCCTCCTGCGCAACGACACCAAGCTCGCTCCGGCCTTCTCAAACAACGAAATCGTCAATGAAGGAAAACGTCCGCTCGCGGTTCCCAAAGGCGCGGCGACAGGGACTTTGCGCAATTAGCGCGAGACGGCGCGGACAGGCGCACCCTTGACCGCCCGCCCCGCCGATTCCACATTCCCGTGCGCGATTTTCTGGCCGATACGGAGGGAGCTTCGACATGCCGAGCGGCGCTGTGAAGTGGTTCAATGCAGCCAAGGGCTACGGATTCATCACCCCTGACGAGGGGGGCAAGGATGTTTTCGTGCACATCACGGCGGTGAAGGCCGCCGGCCTGCAGACCCTGAATGACGGGCAGAAAGTCTCGTTCGATCTCACCACCGAGCGCGGCAAGACCTCGGCGACGAACCTCAAGGCGCTTTAGGCGCCGGGCCGGCCCCCGGCGGTTTGGGACGGGCTTCGCGCGCATGGCGCGCGGCCCATTCATTTGGTTCGTATACAAACTTCAAAGGCGTGCAGGTGAACGCAGGAGAGGCGCGCGGCCAAGGTCGTCCGCTTCGTCTATGTCGGCCAGCATGGCGAGGCGGGCGACGCGGAAGGATTTCGGCAGCGACTTCATCGCATCCTTCAAGGCGTGCTTCGTCGACCAGCGCACGCCTGCAAAAAGTTTGGGCGCCTGTCGGCGGCGCGCAAGCCCGATCAGCCAGAAGCCGCCATCTGCCGCTGGGCCGAACACCGCGTCATTGGCCCCGAGCGCCGCGAAGGCTTCGCGCAGGTGGCGGGCCCGGAGCCCGGGCGCATCAGCGCCAATGACGACGACCGGGCCGTTTCCCGGCGCCGCCGCCATCGCGGCGACAAGCCTGTCGCCAAGCGAGCCGTGCGCCTGGGGCGCGCGGCGCAGCGCCGGCGGCCACAGGCCGCGCCAGTTCCCGATCTCGGCCCTCGGGTCGATCGCGAGCTCGACCTCAACGCCGAAGCGCCGCGCCTTCATGGCTTCCCCCGCCGTCAGGGCGGTCAGCTTACGGAATATCTCGGCGGCGCGGCCATGGCCGACAGCGCGCCCGAGGCGGGTCTTCACGCGGCCGGCCTTCGGGGCCTTGACGAAAACGATGAGGGTCCTGCGCTTCATCTGAGATATTCCCTGGCGATCCTTTCGGCAGGAACGCCGAGGCGGTAGCGCATGATCATGGTCGAGTTTCGCAGCACCTGCCGCGCATAGCCGCGGGCCTCATAGCGAGCCGCCGAGGTGATCGCGCGGGATCTGAAGAAACGCAACGCTTTTCGTCCGCCTCGGGCGACGATGCGGTCGATCAGCTCGACGTCCTCAAAGAGGGGCATGTCGGCAAAGCCGCCGACCGCATCGTAATGCGCGCGGGAGATAAGGAGGCCCTGGTCGCCATAGGGCAGCGTGAAAATGCGCGTGCGCAGATTGGCGCCGGCGGCGACGAGGCGCGGCGCAAGCCCCGCCGCGTCGAAGGCGAGCGTGAAGACGCCGACCGTCATCGGCTCTTCGGCGAGCGCGCGCGCTTCATCCGCCCACGTCCCTTCAAGAACGGTGTCGGCGT
>CAYTVQ010000209.1:0-4805 GCA_964441615.1 uncultured Caulobacterales bacterium
TCACCGACGAAAAGCGAAAGGAGATCGTCAAACGCAGCTGTCCCGGCGCCGGCGGCTTGGTTGCGATCTGGACGCCGTCGCAGGATGCGCCCCCGCCCGCTACGGCGATTGCGCACTGGCGGTCGGGCGCGGCGTAGATCCAGCCCATGCGCGCGCGTCCCTTTTCGACGAGTGCGACAATCACCCCGAATTCCCTGACGCCACGAATGAAATTACGCGTGCCGTCGAGCGGATCGACGATCCAGACCGCGTCGGCCCTTGCGATCGCCTGCGCAATCGATTGGTCGCGCGCAGCTGCTTCCTCGCCGACAAAAGCGGCGTCCGGGCGCAAATCGTGCAAGGCGATCCGCAGCGCCGCCTCGGCCGCTTCATCGACCGCAGTGACAAGGTCCTGGGGGCCGGATTTTTCGCGCACATCCTCTGGCGCGAGGTCGCCAAAACGCGAAAGGATCTCGCGCTCTGCGATCTCGCCGATCCGTTCAGCGACTTCTTCGGGGTTGAGACTCACGCCGTGCGCCGAGCGGCGGCGCCGGCCTCCGCCCTGACAAACGTCGCCTCGGGGAACGCCTTGGCGAATTGTCCGCGCGACTTCTCCGTCAAGCGCACGACGAGGCGGGCGACCTCGCCCTCCAGCTCCTCGGCGAGGACGTCGCCCGCTTCATGCAGAAAAGCGCGCGCTCGGCCGTCGCCCGATGCAAGCTCGACCGCGTAGGTCTGGCGGCCCGCGGTCACCAGCCGATCGATCAGGGCTTCGAGCTCGCCGACGCCCTCCCCGGTCACCGCCGAAATCGCGACCTCTGCCGGATCGGAAAGCGTAAACGCCTCCCGATCGAGAGTTTTCCGGGCGAGCGCCTCGATCGTGACCCGACGCTCCTCGGCGACGAGATCGATCTTGTTCAGCGCCTCGATGATGGGACGTTCGTCCTCGGCCTCGATCCCGAGGGACTTGAGGACGATCAGCACATCCTCGCGCTGGGCCTCGCTGTCGGGATGGGCGATGTCGCGCACATGCACGATGACGTCTGCCTCCAGCACTTCCTCGAGCGTCGCACGAAAGGCAGCGACGAGCTGCGTCGGCAGATCGGAGATGAAGCCAACCGTGTCCGACAGAATGATGCGCTGCCCGGACTTGAGGTCGGCAGCGCGCAAGGTCGGATCGAGGGTGGCGAACAGGAGATCTCTGGCGAGTACATCCGACGCCGTCATACGGTTGAACAGCGTCGATTTGCCGGCGTTGGTGTAGCCGACAAGGGCGACCACAGGATAAGGCGCGCGCTGGCGGCGCGACCGCTGCAGCGAGCGCGTGCGACGCACATCTTCGAGCTTCTCTTTCAGCCGGTCGATCTTTTCGGCCAGCGCGCGGCGATCGCTTTCGATCTGGCGTTCGCCCGGACCTCCAAGAAAGCCCCGCCCGCCGCGCTGGCGCTCAAGGTGGGTCCATGACCGCACCAGGCGCGAACGCTGATAGGTCAAATGGGCGAGTTCGACCTGCAGCCGGCCTTCCGCCGTCCGCGCACGTTCGCCGAATATCTCCAGAATCAGCGCGGTGCGATCGAGCACCTTGGCGTTCCAGGCTTTTTCAAGATTGCGGTGCTGCACCGGCGAGAGAGCGTGATCGACAATGACGAGGCCTGGCCGCGGGTCGCGCCCGTCAAGATCGGCGAGGATCTCTTCAACCTTGCCCTGTCCCAGAAACGTCGCGGGGGTCGGGCGGTTCACCGGCGCCAGCGCCGCGCGCACCACCTTAAGGTCGATGGCCGCAGCAAGCCCGACCGCCTCCTCCAGCTTCGCTTCGGGAGAACGCGCCGTATCGCCGTGGGTCACCGGGTGGATGACCACGGCCTTCGTCATGTCGGCCTGCGCCAGTTCCAAGATGACTTACTGTTCCGGTTCGTCGTCGCCGTCCCACAAGGTCACGGGCTGGGAGGGCATCACGGTAGATACCGCGTGCTTATAGACCAGCTGCACCTGGCCGTCGCGCTTGAGGAGCACGCAGAAATTGTCGAACCACGTCACCACGCCCTGCAGCTTCACGCCGTTCACGAGGAAGATCGTGACGGGAACTTTCTGCTTTCTGACGTGGTTGAGAAAAGTGTCCTGGAGGTTCTGCTTCTTGTTGTCCGACATCCGGTGATCGCCTCGGCTCTTTTTGTTTTGTGCGGCGCACAATAGTGACTGGAGATCGCCGCCGATGCAACCGGAATCACGCGAGAGAGCAGCGCTTCAAATACGCCTCCCGGAGGCGCTGCGCGATGGGTCCCGGCTCGCCCCGTCCGACCTCGCGGCCGTCAATCTTGACGATGGGCATCACGAGATTGCTGGCCGAAGTGAGGAAGAGCTCAGCCGCCTCGGCGACCTCCTTGAGGCTGAAGGGTCGCTCCGTGATCTTGATCTGCAGTTCCTCGGCGCATTCGATCACTGTCTGGCGCGTGACGCCGCCAAGGATCTCGTTTCCGAGCGGATGGGTCACGACCTCGCCGCTCTTGGTGACGATCCAGGCGTTGGAGGCGGCGCCTTCGGTGACTTTCCCGTCGCGCACGAGCCAGGCCTCGCTCGCGCCTTCGCGGCGGGCGGCCTCTTTTGCGAGCGCATTCGGCAAAAGCCCGATGGTCTTGATATCGACGCGGCCCCAGCGGATGTCGGGCCGCGTGACGACCGCGACTCCCTTTTCCGCCTGCGCCTCGCATTTGGCGAGATCGAACGGCTTGGCAGTCACTATGAGCGCGGGCGGGACGGGCGGGTCGGGAAAGGCGTGGTTCCTCGGCGCGACGCCGCGCGTCACCTGCAGATAGACAAGCGCGTTCTTCAGGCGATTGCGCCGGACCACAGTCGCCAGCACGGTCTTCAGGGCCGCATGCGACATGGGCGGGGTGATATCGAGCTCTCTCAGCGACCGGTCGAGGCGCTTCAGGTGCCCCTCTTCGTCCCAGTAGACGCCGTCGATGACGAGGCAGACTTCGTAGACGCCGTCGCCGAACTGATACCCGCGGTCCTCGATATGGACTGCCGCATCGGCCTGCCGGACATATCTGCCGTTCACATAGGCGATGCGCGGCACCACCATCTCCGTCCCAACAGCGCTCTCCGAGCGCATCTTGCGGGAACAAAATGCACAAATTCTTCCGCGCAATCAACTCATGCGCCATAAAGCGCGGCGGAAGCGATGCGCTCGCGCCACGCTGGCCAGATGCGTTGAACGCTAACGACGCATCGAATCTGCGCATGGCGCGAGAGACCGGAGGGACATAATGGCCGCAAAATTCCCAGTGGTGATTTACCACAATCCGAAATGCGGAACGTCGCGCAACGCGCTCGCCATGATCCGCGCCGCCGGCTACGAGCCCGAGATTGTCGACTATCTGAAGGCCGGCTGGACCGAGCAGACCCTGAAGGCGCTGCTCAAGGCGATGAAGGCCCGCGCGCGCGACATTCTCCGGGAGAAAGGAACGAAGGCCGCCGAGCTCGGTCTGACGGACCCGAGGGCCGGCGACGCCGACATCCTCGCCGCCATGGTCGCCGATCCCATTCTGGTCAACCGGCCCATCGTTCAAACGCCCAAGGGGACGGTCCTCGCCCGTCCCTCAGAGCGCGTCTACGACGTGCTGGAACGCGCGCCGGCGGAGTTCGTCAAAGAGGATGGCGAAGTCGTCCACCGGACTGCCTAGCCTACGCCTGCTTCTCCCACCGGCCGGATTCGGACTGCTTCCAGTAGGTCGCGTCATACCCGGCGTCTTTCACGCGCTTCCAGAAGGCCCGCGCCGTCGCGACGGCGTTCTCGTCGCCGCCGTCGAAAATCGTCACGCAACGGACGAAGGAAGAAAGCTCATCTGCTTCGGCGCTCGCGCCATCGACCAGGAACAGCACCTCGGCGCCGTTCGGCTTCGCCGGTCCATCCGTGATGAATACCGGCTGATGCGCGGCGAACTCGCTCCCAGCGCCATGCGGGAGGAAGGAGTCCTCGCGATAGGTCCAGAGGAGTTCGTCGATGGCCTCGACCCGCTCGCGCGACAGCGCGCGCACCACGGCCTTCCAGCCGCGCTCCAGCGTCTTTTCGAGAAGACCGGGGAGCACGCTTTCGAGCGAAGCGCGTTCGAGATGATAGAAGAGGAGCTCCGGCATGGCGCGATGATGCCGTCACGCGTCGGCCGGATCAATCACTTCCAGGAACCTGAACCGGTGAAAGTCAATGTCGCGCGTGACGATCGCCTTGATCCCATGCTCCCGCATCAGAACGGCCGTATGCGCATCGTGGAACACGTTGCCGGCAAGCTGAGGCGATTCCCTGAAAACCTCCGAGGCGACATCCGCGTGGCGCGATGTCGGAACAAGAACTGAAAATCCGGGCGACGCCAAAATAGCGGAGACAAAGTCGAAGGCGCGCTTCGCGGTCCACGGAGGCTTCATGACGTTCGCGTGCGTGGTGACGCGAAGAAATTCGTAGAATATGGACCAGGTCGAGTACCACGCCTCGGGCCGACTGCGCCGTTTCAGCAGGAAAGCGGCGCAGTCCGCATGTGCCGGCGACAAAGCATTCGCTGCGTGTACAAAGACGTTCGTATCAACGAGGATCACTCGCCTTCCATTGCCCGGTAAAGCGCGTCACGGTCGTCGATATCGACCAGCATCTCGCTCTTGAACGTAGGCAGCGGCGGCAGCTTCTCGCGCTTGGTCTTGGGTTGCAGCAACTGGCGCAGCGCCGTCTCGACAAGCTCCGACATGGTCTTGCCCTGCCGCGCCGCCTCGCGCTTCAGCTCGCGCATGACATTGTCGTCGATATTGAGCGTGGTCTTCGCCATATGGAAAAC
>CAYTVQ010000210.1:0-4796 GCA_964441615.1 uncultured Caulobacterales bacterium
GGCGAAGGTCCACGCCGCCAAGGCGCTCCGCCCACGATGCGTCGTCGAAGTAGAGCCGATCCGGCTTCAGCGGCCGATAGGCGGGCGCGGAAAACTCGGCGCTCTTTGGCCGCCTCTCCACCGCGCCGTCTGCGCGCGCGTCATAGTAGTCACGTATCGAAGCAAAGCGCGCAACGGCGGCTTCACGGGCCTGATGATCGAGGACGACGAGCCCCTCACGCAGGAAGTCGAACAGGGTATCGACACGCTCATAGAAAAGCGGCAGCCAGTGTTCCATGCCAGCCTGCTTGCGCCCGGCGCTCGCCGCCCCATAGACGGGATCGTCAGCGGCGGGTCCAAGCTCCTCGATCCAGTTGCGGCGGAAGTGCGCGATGGTTTCCTCCGTAAGGAGCAGCTCCGACGCCGCTGCAAGATCGATTTGCCCCATCGTTCGCGTGGTGCGCTGCGAGGCGGGATCGAACACGCGCACCGACTCGAGAGTCTCGCCGAAGAAGTCGAGCCGGAGCGGCTCTCCCGAACCTGGCGGAAATATGTCGATGAGGCCGCCGCGCACGGCGAACTCCCCCGCCTCGCGCACGGCGCTCGCGCGCGCGTAGCCATTGGCGGCGAGGTAGGCTGTTATCCTGTCCATGGAGATGACGTCGCCGGCTTCAGCCCTGAGGCGCGAGGCGGCGATCACCTCCCGCGGCGGCGTCCTCTGCGTCGCGGAGTTCACCGTGGCGACGACGATCAGGGGCGACTTGCCGTCATGATCTGCGAGCAATGACAGTGCCGCCATGCGCGCGGACAAGATGGCGGAAGATGGCGAAACGCGGTCGTAGGGCAGGCAGTCCCAGGCAGGAAATTCGATGACCGGAATTTGCGGCGCAAAGAACCGCAACGCCTCCACACTCGCCGCAGCGCGGCTCCCGTCGCGCGCGATGAAGAGCACCTGTCCTGATCGCATCGTGGCGGCTTCGGCGACCGCCATCGCATCGGCGCCTTCCGGCGCCCCGTAAATGTCGAGCGCGCCCGGGCGCGTCCACGCCTCCTCAGCGCCGACCTGTTCTGAACCGGAAGTTCGCATAGCCCTCAACGAAAAGGGCGCGGACGCCTTTCGGCGGCCGCGCGGTCGCGCAGTGACCTAGCGCGGCGCCAGTATACGCGCAACGTCCGCAATCCTACCTTCTTGCGAAGACCATAAGCCTGTCGAGGACATCGCCCGCAACTGCGGAGGGTGCGGCCTCATGCCCGAGCGCCCAAGCGTAAATGTCGTGATCGGAATGCGACAACAGGCGCTCAAACGCATCGAGCTGCCTTGCATCGAATTTCGCCAGTTCCATCGCGGCGAAGCCGCCGAACAGCAGATCAGCTTCCTTGAAGCCGCGGCGGCTTGCTTGGTAGAGGAGCCTCCTGCGGCGGATGTCTTCAGGCTCGGTCATGTTTCAAGCATAAGGCGCCGCGCGGTTTAGACAATCTCAGGGAAACCACCCATATACGGGTCGATGCGCCCGCCCGTGCTCAATCCGCTGTTCGCCGATGTGACGGCTCTTCCCGGAATCGGGCCGAAGCTCGCCGCGCTCGTCTCAAAAGCCGCCGGGCCGCGCATCGTCGATGTGCTGCTCTCACCGCCCGTTTCCGTCATTGACCGCAGCCGTCGGCCGAAAGTCGCCGATACGGAATTCGGGGAGGTGGCGACCGTTGAAGTGCGCATCGACCGGCACGATGTGCGCGGGCGCAGTCAGCCCTACCGCGTCATTTGCTCCGACGAGACAGGCTTCCTCACGCTGATCTTCTTTCATGTGAAGGGCGACTATCTCAAGCGCGCCCTGCCCGAGGGCGAAACGCGGATCGTCAGCGGCAAGATCGAGGACTATCGCGGCGGGCGTCAGATGACGCATCCCGACCATATCGCCGATCCAAAGGACACCGCAGCCCTGCCGCTATTCGAGCCGGTCTATCCGCTGACCGCCGGCCTCAGCCCGAGCGTCCGCCGCAAGGCGGCGCTGGCGGCGCTGGCCCGCGCTCCCGGACTTCCAGAATGGCAGGACCCGGCATTCCTTGCGAAAAATGGATGGCCGTCCTGGCGCGAGGCGCTTGCCGCCATGCACGCGCCGACGTCCGTCTCCGATCTCACGCCTTCGACGCCCGCGCGCCAGCGCCTCGCTTATGACGAATTGCTGTCGAACCAGCTGGCGCTGCTTCTCGTCCGCCGGTCGCGCGTCAAGACCGCCGGGCGAAGCATCAGGGCGCGCGGCGAACGCCGGGCGAGGACGCTCAAGAGTCTCCCCTTCCAACTGACGGGCGCACAGCGCGCCGCCTTGGGGGAAATCCTCGCAGATATGGAAGCGCCGCATCGCATGGTGCGCCTGCTGCAGGGCGATGTCGGATCGGGCAAGACAGTCGTCGCCTTTCTCGCCATGCTCCAGGCGGTCGAAGCCGGGGCGCAGGCCGCTTTGATGGCGCCGACGGAAATCCTCGCACGCCAGCACCTTGAAACGCTGGCCCCGCATGCCGAAGCGGCCGGCGTCACGATGGAAATCTTCACAGGTCGAGACAAGGGCGGCCCGCGGGCTGAAAAGCTTCAGCGCATCGCATCGGGCGAAATTGACATCGTTCTCGGCACACATGCCCTTTTTCAGGAGGATGTCGCGTTCAAGGATCTGGCTCTTGTCGTCATTGACGAACAGCACCGTTTCGGCGTGCATCAGCGCGCCGCGCTCGGCGAGAAGGGTCCGCGGCCGGACCTCCTCGTCATGACAGCAACGCCGATCCCGCGAACCCTCGCCCTCACCGCTTACGGCGATCTCGACATCAGCACTCTTCGGGAAAAGCCGCCTGGACGCAAGCCGGTCACGACGCGCGCCGTACCGCTCGACCGGCTCGACGAGGTGGTTTGCGCCGTCAAGCGCGCCGCCGACGCCGGCGACCAGATCTACTGGGTCTGTCCGCTGGTCGCGGAATCCGAACTCATGCCCGTAATCGCCGCCGAGGATCGCTACGCGGCCATGCAGGCCGTGCTCGGCGACCGCGTCGGCCTCGTGCATGGTCGGATGGCGCCGGCGGAAAAGGACGCCGTCATGGAGCAGTTCCACAGGCGCCAGATCGCGCTTCTCATCGCCACGACGGTGATCGAGGTCGGCGTCAACGCGCCAAATGCGACAATCATGGTGATCGAGCACGCCGAGCGCTTTGGCCTCGCGCAGCTGCACCAGTTGCGCGGCCGGGTCGGGCGCGGGACGAAGCCCTCGAGCTGCATCCTGCTTTACAAGGGGCCGCTTGGCGAAACCGCCGAGGCGCGCCTGCGCATCCTGCGCGAAACAGAGGACGGATTCAGGATCGCCGAGGAGGACCTGCGCCTGCGTGGTCCAGGCGACGCGCTCGGCGCCGCGCAATCGGGTTTCCCGCAATTCCGCATCGCCGACGTCGTCGCACATGGCGATCTGCTGCTGGCCGCGCGTGACGATGCGCGCATGATCGTCGACCGCAATGGCGGCCTTGCCGGCGAACGCGGTGAAGCCCTCCGCGCCCTCCTCTATCTCTTCAGCCGCGATGATGCGGTGCGGCTCATCCGTTCCGGTTAGATTTCCCGCGTCCGGGCAGATGCAGGCTGAAGGAGCGCTTTTCGCGGGCCGTCTTCGCCATCTCCTCGAGCTTTCGGACCGCATCCTCGGGCGAGGCGTATTCCGGCGCGACGAGCCCCAGCGAAAACACCATCTTCGCGGCGTCCTCGATCGACATGGTGAGGCTCTTCATCCGGCTGCGCGAGACGAAGATCAGAAAGCCTGACGTCGGATTGGGCACGGTGGGCACGAACACGCAGACTGGATCGGGAAACTCCTCGGCCAGGGCCGCCCGGATCTCTCCCTTGCCGTCGCCGACAACGAACGCCAGCACCCACAGCCCGGGGCGCGGATACTCAACCAGCGCGACTTCCTTGAACGTCCCCTCTTTCTGCTGAAGCGCGGTCTCAAAGACATTCTTGAAGAACCGGTAGAGCTGCCGGACAACCGGCACCGCCTCCAGAATTTCCTGTCCCGCCTTGATGAAGGCGCGTCCGACGAAGTTCTTCGCAAAGGCGCCAAGCCCAAGGATGGCGACAAATGCGATCATCACGCCGAGCCCGGGGATGACGGAAACCTCGGTCCCCGGAATGGCGTTGCGCACGAAGCGATCGACCTTCGCCATGGGGTCGGTCACGAACCAGTAGACGAGCGCAATCGTGATGCCGATCGGCGCCACGACAACGACGCCCGCTACGAAGCTTGACCACACCGAGGACCAGAGGCTGCGCTTGCCCTTCGGCCGGCCGGCCGCCGGCATCCGCTTGTCTGCGCCGCCAAACTCCGCCGAGGTCGGTTCGTCTCTTTCAGCCATAGCCGCCTTCGCGTCCTGAACAAGCGCCGCCACTCAAAGGGTGACAGCCGGTCAAAACTCTGATTAGCCTCTCGGCCGCCTCAGGCGATCAACTATCAGGCGTTGCGTGAATATTCCATGGCCACGGCGCGTCCGATGAAGGGCCCTCGCCCAGCGAAAAAGTCGGGAAGACGGCGTATCATGCTGGCGGCAGGCGTCGCCGGCGCCATCACGATCCTGTGCGCCGGCCTGTTTGTCTTTCAGGACAGTATCGCGCGCTTCCGCCTCGCCCCGCGCACGCCGTTCCAGATCGAGACGCCGCCGCCGGCCCCTGATTACGATGCGCGTGCGTCCTGGGCCTTGTGGCCTGATGCTGACGCCGGCAGCCGCGGCGCCGAAGTGTTCTATGTGCATTCGACGACCTATTATTCGAATGCGCGCTGGAACGCGGCCTGCAACAG
>CAYTVQ010000211.1:0-2239 GCA_964441615.1 uncultured Caulobacterales bacterium
GCGAGAGATGCGCGTCGCCGGTGCCTGGCGGCGTATCGATCAGAAGGATGTCGAGTCGCCCCCACTCGACATCGCCGATCAGCTGCTTCAAGGCGCCCATCACCATGGGGCCGCGCCAGGCGAGAGCCTTTTCCTCATCGACAAGGAGGCCGATCGACATGGCCCTGACGCCATAGGCCATGGCGGGCTCAATCTTGCCTTCCCGGTTGAGTCGCGGCCGCCCGCGGAGGCCGAACAGCGTCGGGAGCGATGGGCCGTAAATGTCCGCATCGAGAAGGCCGACAGCAAGCCCGCGCCGGGCGAGCGCGACAGCGAGATTGGCCGCCACCGTCGACTTGCCGACGCCGCCCTTGCCCGAGGCGATCGCAACCACGTGGCGGACTCCCTTCAGGGCCTGCGCGGCGGATTCGATCTGCGGCTTCCTGTCAAGGCCGAGCGGATTGGAGTGACCGCTGCTCTTTGTACTGACGATCACCGCCCGGGCGACGCCGGGCGCTGTCTCAAGGACTTCTTTGGCTGCTTGCAGCACGCCAGCGTCAGCGGTCGCCAGCGTCGCCTTCGCCACGCCCGTCGGACTCAATGAGAGGTCGAGGAGCACGCCCGCGGCGGCGAGGCTGCGCCCGCTTTCCGGGTCGCGGACCGCCTCAAGTGCGGTTGCAAGCGGGGTCAATCTGGGGTCGGCGCTCATATACCGTCGCGTAAAGAAGGCGTTGGCATTGCGCCTTAAGAATCCAGTGACATATATACGCTCGCTTGTCGCGCCTAAGCGGCTTTCACGCAGAATCGAAGGAAATCGCATGCCCTGGACAGACAATTCGGGAAACTCCGGCAGCGGCGGCAACGGCCGGGGTCCGACCAGGGGGCCCTGGGGTCAGCCCCCGCGGGGCGGGGGAGGCGGCGGCGGCAATCAGGGCGGCGGCCGGGGACCAGGCGAGCCGCCCGATCTTGAGGAACTGCTGCAGGCCTCGCGCCAGCGCCTCAAACGGGCCTTCCCTCAGCGTGGCGGCCGGGGCGGCGGCGGCGCTCCCGGCATCGACCTCAATCCGCGGACCTTTGGACTCGGCGTCGCGGGTCTCGTGCTGCTCTGGGCGCTCTCGGGAATCTACCAGATCGGTCCAACCTATCAGGGCGTCAAAACCACGTTCGGCAAATATTCGGGCGTCGCCGGGCCCGGGCTGCATTGGCGCGCGCCGTTTTTCCAGGGCGTCACCAAAGTCGGCGTCGAGGATCAGCGCACCGCGGTCATCGACGGCGGCGACCGCGACCGCCAGAATCTGATGCTCACCAGCGACCGCAACATCGTTGATGTAAGCTTCACCGTGAACTGGAAGATCAAGGCCGAGGCGCCCGAGCCGGGCGACCTGCCGAACGCCGCGAAATTCGTCTTCAGGATCGAGGACGCCGACGCGCTCATCCGCAACGTCGCCGAATCGGCGATGCGCGAGACGATCGGGGCCAAACAGCTCGAACCGATCCTGACCTCGGGACAGGCGGAAGTCGTCGCGCAAACCACGCGTCGCATCCAGGATGTCCTCGACTCCTACGACTCCGGCATGGAGGTGATCCGCGTCAATATGGAGCGGCCTGACGTGCCGGGCTCCGTCCGCGACGCTTTCGCCGACGTCATCAAGGCGCGCAACGAAAAGACGCAGATGATCAATGAGGCCGAGCGCACGGCGAACCAGATCGTGCCGGTTGCGGAAGGCGACGGCCAGCGCATGATCGAGGAGGCGCGCGCCTACGCCGCGCGCGTCGAATCCGAGGCCATCGGCGAGGCCGAACGCTTCAACAAGGTATTTGAGGAATACCGCCGCGCCAAGGAAGTAACCAAGCAGCGCATGTACCTGGAGACCATGGAGCAGGTGCTCGCGCCCATGAACAAGGTCATGATCGACGACAAGGCCGGCAAGGGCGTCGTGCCCTACCTTCCCCTTGACCAGCTCGCCCGCCAGAAATCCGCAACGCCGCAGTGATGACCCGATGAACAGCAAGTCCATTCCTCTCATCGTCGCCGCCGTCGCGCTTGCGCTGGTTGCCGTCAGAACCTGCTTCTTCGTGGTCCGGGAGACCGAAAGCGCGATCGTCATCGAGCTCGGCAGCCCCAAGGGCGTCGTTCCCGATGCTGGCCTGCACACAAAGCTTCCGTGGGCTGACGTCGTCAAAATCGACAAGCGGAATCTCGGTTATGACCTCGCCAACGCCATAGAGTTCAACGACGTCAACCAGGAACGAATCACCG
>CAYTVQ010000211.1:2339-4796 GCA_964441615.1 uncultured Caulobacterales bacterium
TATGACCTCGCCAACGCCATAGAGTTCAACGACGTCAACCAGGAACGAATCACCGTCGATGCGTTCGCGCGCTACCGCATCGTCGAGCCGCTGGTCTATTATCAGCGCTTCAGCGCCGGCGCAGCCGACAGCGGAAGCCTGCGCCGTTCCGGCCAGGAAGCGATCGGCCGGATCATGCAGAACGCGCTGCGCCAGACGCTCGGCGAAGTCTCGATCGACGACATCGTCACCAATCTGCGCGCCGAACTCATGAAGCGCATCGCCGCCCGCATGGAGGATGAAGCGCGGAAATTCGGCGTGGAGATCATCGATGTCAAAATCACGCAGGCGGACTATCCCGACGACATCGCGACCACGGTCTACAGCCAGATGGTGTCGGCGCGGACGGAGGAGGCCGAACTTATCCGCTCCGAAGGCAAGAGAGAGAACACCCGGATCCAGGCTGAAGCCAATCGTCGGCGGGCGGAGATTCTCGGCGATGCGCGCCGGCGCGCGCTCGAGATTCAGGGCCAGGCGGATGCGACCCGGAACTGCATTTTCGCCGGCGCCTATGACGGGCGCCCCGTGCGGATCGAGGAGGTGAAGCCGACCGCGCCGGCCGAAGGCCAGCCAGCGCTCAAGATCACCGAGCTTGGAACAAGCGTCACCTGCACCTTCGTCGATCCGAACGCGCCGGGCGATCCTGAGCGTGCAGAATTCTTCGCCTTCTATCGCTCCCTGCAGGCTTATGAGGAAGCGTTGAAAAAGGGCGACACTACGATCCTGTTGTCGCCTGACAGCGAATTTTTCCGCTATTTCAACAGTTTGAGTGGAACAAGGTAGCAGCAGGCCGGGCTCGCGGCCTTCACGGGGGGCGCTTGCCGTCCGGCGGCGTTAGGATAACCTTGAACTGCGCCAGCGGCGCCAAAGGATCGGGGCGGTGAACATGAAGCGTTTAATGGCTTTGACAGCGGCGGCAGCGACGGCGGCGGCGTTCGGGGTTAGTGCGGCCGCGGTCCCGGCGCGGGGGGCGCCCGAGAGTTTCGCCGATCTCGCCGAAACGCTCACCCCCGCCGTCGTCAACATTTCGACAGCGCAGCGCACAGCCGGCGGCCCCGTTTCCGGCGAACTTGCCCCTCTGACGAAGAAATTCGCCCCTCGTGCGGCCTCGCTTGGCTCCGGCTTCATCATCAGCCCCAGCGGGATCGTCGTCACCAATAATCATGTGATCGACAACGCCGACAGTATCGCCGTGACGCTGAGCGACGGGCGCGAGTTCAAGGCGAGCGTGCGCGGCGTCGATCGCGAGACCGATATCGCTGTGCTGCAGCTTGATGCGCCCGGCGTGCGCTTCCCGTCGGTTGCGTTCGGCGATTCGTCCAAGGCGCGCGTCGGCGACTGGGTGATCGCGATCGGCAATCCCTTTGGCCTCGGCGGCACCGTCACGGTCGGTATCGTTTCCGCCCGCAATCGCAACATCGACGCCGGCAATTTCGACGACTTCATCCAGACCGACGCCGCCATCAATCGCGGGAACTCAGGCGGGCCATTGTTCGACATGTCCGGGAAGGTCGTCGGCATCAATACAGCCATCTACTCTCAGACCGGCGGATCCGTCGGCGTCGGCTTTGCGGTGCCCTCGGAGCTCGCCGACATCGTCGTTGAGCAATTGCTTCAGTATGGCGAGACGCGCCGCGGCTGGCTTGGCGTCTCCATTGACGAAATGACGCCGAAGCTGGCGGCCGAACTCGGGCTCGATCGCCCGCGCGGGGCGGTCGTTTCCACCGTTCGTCCGAGCAGCCCCGCGGCGCTCGCCGGCGTGCTGCCGGGCGACGTGATCCTCGCCTTCAACCGCAAGCCGGTCAACTCGGTGCGCGACCTGACCCGCGCCGTCGCTGAGACGCCGGTGGGCACGACAGCTTCACTCTCGATCCTGCGGGCCAAGAAGCCGATGCAGCTCGCAGTCAAGCTCGACCGGCGCGAGACCCGCACGAGCGCAAAGCCCGGCGACGTGCTGCCGGCGGGCGCGGTCAAGAGCGCCGGCCTGACGCTCCAGAAGCCCACGCCGGAACTGGCGGCCGAGTTCGGCCTGCCTGCCGACGTGCAGGGCGTCGTCGTCACCGCCATCGATCCGGACAGCGCCGCGGCGAATGTACTCAAGCCCGGCGATGTCATTCTGGAGATCGGCTGGGAGCGCATGCTCCGCCCGGATGCGGCGGCCGACAAGCTGGCCAAGCTCCGCAATCTCAACAGCGGTCCCGTGCAGATATTCCTTCAGCGCGGCGATATCGCCTTCTACGAATCGATCCGGCCCTAGGCCGGCTGCCATCGCCATTTGAGGAGCCGGCGCGAAAGCGCCGGCTCTTTGCATGCCGAGAAACCAGATGAAGCGGCGGCCGGCGCGCGTTTTCATTCGTAGCAGGAATATAATTCGCAGAATTCGCGCGAATGCCTCAAGTTTACCATGAGGGCCAGCCT
>CAYTVQ010000212.1:0-4768 GCA_964441615.1 uncultured Caulobacterales bacterium
GAGATCGTCCGACTTCTGAAGAAAATCACGGCGCAAGCGCAGTGCGGGCTCCTGTTCATCACGCATGACCTGCCGCTGATCGCGGGCGTCGCCGACCGCATCGCCGTCATGAAGCAGGGGCGCATTGTCGAGACCGGCCGCACGGGCGAGCTACTCGCCGCGCCGTCGCATCCCTATACGGCGGCGCTGGTCGCGGCTGCCGCGCATCGGCCGCGCCGCGCGCCGGGGAAAGCGCCGACAGGCGATCTCATCGCGGTGTCAGGCGCGGTGAAGGTCTACCGCAAGGGCGGGGCGGCCCGGCGCGCGCTCGACGGCGCCTCGCTCGCGATCGGCGCAGGCGAACTCGTCGGGCTGGTCGGGGAAAGCGGGTCCGGCAAATCGACGCTGGCGCGCGCCCTGCTGGCGCTGGAGCGTCTCGACGCGGGCATGGTCCGCCTTGGCGGCGAGCCGTTCATGCCGGGCCACAGCCTTGAGCTTCGCGCGCGCCGGCGCCGCATCCAGATCGTGTTTCAGGACCCTTATGGCAGCTTCGATCCGCGCCAGCGCGTCTGGCGCATCGTGTCGGAGCCCATGCATCTCCTCGACCCGAAGCCCGATGCGGCTGCCCGGCGCAAGGCCGCAAGCGACATGCTCGCGCGCGTCGGCCTCAACGCGGACCTCGACAAATTTCCGCATGAATTCTCCGGCGGCCAGCGCCAGCGCATCGCCGTCGCGCGCGCCCTTGTCACCCATCCCGACATCGTGATCCTTGACGAGGCGGTCTCCTCGCTCGACGTCTCGACGCGCGCGCAGATCCTCGATCTGCTCGCAGAGCTGTCAGCGACCATGGGGCTCGCCTTTCTCTTCATCTCGCACGACGTCGCGACGGTGCGGGCGATCTCCGACCGCGTCCTTGTCATGAAAGACGGCCGGATCGTCGATGAGGGTCCGGCCGGGACGCTGTTCGAGACCTCCTCGCATCCCTATACGCGGGCGCTGAAGGCGGCGACTCCCGATCTCGCCGCCGCACTCGCCGCGCGCGCCCGCGGCGGCTATGATGCGCCCGCGAAGGAAACCACATGACGCTGAAGCCAGGCCCCCGCAACCTCGTCACCGATGTCGAAGGCGTTCTTGTCGGCAGCGCCACGGACGCCAAGGCGGAGACCGGCGTCACCGTCATTCTGTGCAGGGATCAATTTCACGCCGGCGTCGATGTCCGCGGCGGCGCGCCGGGCGTGCGCGAGATCGAGACGCTGTCGCCCGAGAATCTGGTCGGGCGCGCGCATGGTTTCGTGCTGACCGGCGGGTCGGTGTTCGGCCTCGCCGCCGCCGACGGCGTCGTTCAGACCCTCGCCGCGAAGGGCGTCGGCTTTGCGCCGCGCGCGGGCGGCGTCGGCGTGCCGATCGTGCCGGCGGCGGTCATCTACGATCTCGCCAATGGCGGCGACAAGGACTGGGGCGAGACGCCGCCCTATCACGCGCTCGGACGCGCCGCCGCCGGCGCCGCGTCGGAATCGTTCGCGATCGGCAGGTTCGGCGCCGGCCGCGGCGGACGCGCCGGCCTCAATTGGGGCGGGCTCGGCTCGGCTTCGCTCGACCTCGGCGGCGGCCTCGTCGTCGGCGCCATCGTCGTCAACAATGCGATCGGGTCGCCCTTCATGCCGGACGGCCGGACGCCCTTGGCGTATCCCTTCGAACTCGGCGGCGAGTTCGGCGGACCCTATGCGCCGGCGCCGACGCCGCCCGACGATCCGCTCCCGGATCAATCGAAGCTTGCGGGGCTGGGCCGGTTCGCCGCCGGGGCCAATACGACGATCGGCCTCGTCGCCCTGTCCGCCGACCTTTCGACGGCTGAACTGAAACGCATCGCCATGATGGCCCATGACGGTCTCGCGCGCGCCGTCCGGCCGGCGCATACGCCCTTTGACGGCGACACGATCTTCGCTGTCGGCACGGCGCGCATCGGCCTTGCGTCCGGTCTCGAAAGGTCGTTGCAGATTGCGCGCCTCGGATCGGCCGCGGCCGACTGCATGGCGCGCGCCATCGCCCGCGGCGTCTTCGCAGCGAACCGCGCCTGATCTATCTGACGAGCTTCACCTTCTCGCCGACCGTCACGCCGTTGCAGGACGGCATGTGGTTCAGAACGCAGAAGCGCTCGACCTTGTAATCGGCGAAGCTGGTGCGCGCGGCGAGGCTCGACAGGGTGTCGCCCGCCTTCACCGTCACGACTTCGATCTTCTGCGCCGGCGGCACATTCACCATGGCCGGATCGATGTCGCGCAGCGAGGCGACCGACCGCTCGATCTGCGACTGAAGCCCCTGGGTCGCGTTCTGCAGGCTCACCCAGAGGAAGAGATAGTTGGTGTCGCCCGCCCATTTCACGACATAGGGCTGGACATCGACGACCTGCCCGCCTTGCGTCTGGGCGCGTCCGACGCCGGAGGCGCCGTTCCGGCCGCTCACCGTGAACTGGCGCACATTCGAGAACTGGACGCCGAGCTGCTTTGCGAGGGGGCCCTGAATGATCGCCGCCGGCGCATCGGCGCTGTTCGCGCCGGTGAACTGCATCTGCGCATTCTGGGCGGAGGCGATCACGGCCTGCGAGGTATTCGTCAGCTTGAAGCCGGCCGGCGCCGAAAACGCGATCTTCAGTTCAGGATGAATGAACTCGTTGCCGCGGATGAAGCCCTGGCGGACCGGATCGTCGCCGTAAAGCAGGCGGTCGATCTTGGCGAAATAGGGATCGCGGCTGCGCTCGGCGGTCATGCCGCTGCCCGCGACCATCTTGGCTTCGGCCGCCGCCCGCTTCACGCGCTCGGAGGTGTTCGGGTGGGTGGAGAGGAATTCGGGCGGCGCCGTCTGACCGGTGATCTGCTGTTCGAAGCGCGAATAAAGGCCGAGCGCGTCGAGGAAGTCGGCCTGCGCGACCGGATCATAGCCGGCGGCCGCAAGGAGGCGCACGCCGACGAGATCGGATTCATATTCCTGCTTGCGCGAGAACTGGAGGAGATAGAGCTGCGCCGCCTGGCCCGCCTGCTGCATCAGGCCCTCGTTGCGCGTCGCGACGCCGATCAGCACGGCGCCGATGGTCGCGAGATTGCCGCGCTTGATGCGCTTGGCGGTGTGGCGCTTGTAGATGTGACCGAGTTCATGGCCGATGACGCCGGCGAGCTCGGCCTCGGAATTGGCGAGGCCGAGGAGGCCGCGCGTCACATAGACATGGCCGGGGAGCGCCATGGCGTTGATGATGGGGCTGTCGAGCAGCGTGACCTGCACCGGCTCATTGGGCTTCGGCCCCACGGCCATCAGCTTTGTCGTGATGCCTTCGACATAGGCTTTGAGCGCCGGATCCGTCATCTCGCCGCCAAAGGCCGCGACGATCTTCGGATGCTCCTGATCGCCGAGCGCGCGGGCCTGTTCGTCCGAGGGCCCGAGAATCCCGACCGCGCCTGCCGACGGCGCGAGCGCAAGGCTTGCGGCGGCGGCGAGCCCCGCCAGCCGGAGGCGTTTGATCCAGGTCATGACGATCCCCTTCGAATGCCCTTCCCTTACGGCCACCTTAAGGGGTCGCGACCATCGGGTAAACTGACGGAGGCCCGATCAGGGGCTATAAGCCCTATGCGCCCCGGTGTGACGCCCCGGCGACAGGAGATTGCGGCATGGCCCGAAAATTCACGCGCGTTCCGGAACTGAGCCTTAAGGCTTTCACCCATGGCGGGGCGAAGGAGAGGACTGACTTCATCGACGCGCTGATGGAGGGCTTCCAGTATTACGGCTTCATCATCCTGAAAGACCATGCCGTCAGGCGCGATCTCCTGAAGCGCGCCTACGAGCTTTCGGCGGCGTTCTTCGCGCTCCCGGAAGCCGAGAAGCGGCGTTACATCGCCGGCGTCGACGGCCAGCGCGGCTACACGCCCTTCGGCAAGGAGCACGCAAAGGACGCCAAGGTCGCCGACCTCAAGGAGTTCTGGCATGTCGGCCGCGAGTTCGATGCGGACTCGCCGCTTGCGACGACCTATCCCATGAATGTCTGGCCGGCGCAGCCCAAGGGCTTTCGCGAGACATTCCTCGAACTCTATGACGCGCTCGAGGACGCCGGGCTTTCGATGCTGGAAGCGCTGGCGCCCTCGCTCGGCGTCGCCGACGACTATTTCCGCAAGATGGCGACGGACGGCAACTCGATCCTCCGCCTGCTGCATTATCCGCCGATCGGCCGCGAGCCGCCGCCGGGGGCGCTGCGCGCGGCCGCGCATGAAGACATCAATCTCATCACCATCCTCGTCGCGGCGAATGGCGGCGGGCTCGAACTCCTCGATCGCGACGGAAATTGGCTCGCCGTCGAAACCGAGCCTGACAACCTCATCGTCGACGCCGGCGACATGCTCGCGCGCGCGACCAATGACGTGATCCCGGCGACGACGCATCGCGTGGTCAACGCGCCGGGCTCGGGCACGACATCGCGCTATTCCATGCCCTTCTTCATGCACCCGCATTCGGACGCGGTGCTCGAATGCATCCCGAGCTGCAAAGGATCGGGCGCTAAATATCCGCCGATCACCGCCGACGCGTTCCTCAAACAGCGGCTGAAAGAGATCGGTCTGGCGGGGTGAGATCATCCGCCTTCGGGGTAAATCAGGGTCACAGGACTCTTGCCCGCGCGGTAGACCAGAAAATCTGAATCCAGCGTCAGCACGGCATGCGTTCGGTGAACCTCCGCCATCCGCACGACGCAGGCGTCGGCCAGCGACATCGGCACATCGCGATACTTCGCCATGAGCTTGCGCAACGG
>CAYTVQ010000213.1:0-4726 GCA_964441615.1 uncultured Caulobacterales bacterium
CGATCGGACAGATGCGGCCGTAATGCGTCGGGTGCACGTCGCGCACTTCAAAGCCCGCACGCTCGCGCGTCAGGCCCCCTGGCCCAAGAGCCGACAGACGCCGCTTGTGCGTGATCTCGGACAAGGGATTCGTCTGGTCCATGAACTGCGAAAGCTGCGAGGAGCCGAAGAACTCGCGCACGGCCGCGGCCACGGGCTTGGCGTTGATGAGGTCGTGCGGCATCAGCGTTTCAAGCTCCGCCGACGACATGCGCTCCTTGATTGCGCGCTCCATCCGGAGGAGCCCGATGCGATACTGGTTCTCCATGAGCTCGCCGACCGAACGGACGCGGCGGTTGCCGAGGTTGTCGATGTCGTCGATTTCGCCTTTGCCGTCACGCAGGGCGACGAGCATTTTCAGGATCGCAATGATGTCCTCCTTGCGCAGGATGCGCATGGAGTCCTCAGTCTTGAAGCCGAGGCGAAGGTTCATCTTGACGCGGCCGACAGCCGAGAGGTCATAGCGCTCGGCGTCGAAGAAGAGGCCGTAAAAGAGCCCCTCAGCCGTTTCGAGCGTCGGCGGTTCGCCTGGACGCATCACGCGATAAATGTCGATGAGCGCCTGCTCGCGATTCGAGTTCTTGTCCGCGTGCAGCGTGTTGCGCATGTAGGCGCCGATGTTGACATGATCGACGTCGATCGTATCGAATGCGTCGATGCCGATCTCCTCAAGCAGCGCCAGCGTCTTGTTGGTGATCTCGTCGCCCGCTTCGGCGTAGATCTCGCCGGTCTCGAAATTGACGAGGTCTGAAGCGAAGTAGCGGCCGACCATCTGCTCGTCGGTGATCAGGAGCTGCTTCAGGCCCTCTTCCTGCAGCTTCTTGGCCTGGCGCGCCGTCAGTTTCTCGCCGGCATCCAGCGCGACTTCGCCGGTCTTCGCGTTCACGAGCGCGGTTTCCAGCTTGACGCCTTTCATGCGCTCGGGATTGAACGGCATGGTCCAGCCGCCCTCAACACGTTTGTGCGCGACGCGGCTGAAGAATTCGTCGAGAATCTCCTCTTGGTCCATGCCAAGAGCATAGAGGAGCGACGTGGCCGGAAGCTTGCGACGACGGTCGATGCGGACGTGCACGATGTCTTTGGCGTCGAACTCGAAGTCGAGCCAAGACCCCCGATAAGGAATGACCCGCGCTGCAAACAGGAGCTTGCCCGAGGAATGAGTCTTGCCGCGGTCATGATCGAAAAACACGCCCGGAGAGCGGTGCATCTGGCTGACAATGACCCGCTCGGTGCCATTGATGATGAAGGTGCCATTGTCGGTCATGAGCGGAATGTCGCCCATGTAGACTTCCTGTTCCTTCACGTCGCGAATGGACTTGGCGCCGGTCTCCTCATCCACTTCAAAGACGGCGAGGCGCAACGTAACCTTCAGCGGCGCTGCATAGGTCATGTCGCGCTGCTGGCATTCTTCGACGTCGAATTTCGGATCCTCGAACTCATAGGCCACATATTCGAGGACTGCGGTCTCGGTGAAATCCATGATGGGGAACACCGAGCGGAAGACAGCTTCAAGACCTTCGTTCAGGCGCTTGGGCGCTTTGGTGAAACGTTGCAGGAACTGCTCGTAGGAATCCTTTTGAACCTGAATGAGGTTCGGCATCGGCGCAGCGTCACCGATTTTCCCGAAGCTCGAGCGGATGCGTTTCTTTTCAACGAAGGATTGGACCATTTGTTCCTCATCATCGGACCTATCGCGTCTTCGCGCGCGAGCGGCTCGCCCGCGGCGTAACGCGAACACGCCCGCACGAACGATCTCCAGGAGACCGCTGCGGGGATCAGGTCTTCAATTTTTCGACTCGTCTGCCGGGTTCAACGAAAAGCGCGCTTCTGGCCGCCATAGCCAATCGCCTCCGGCGGCGAACCGCTGGAAACGAACTCCGTTAATAGGCGCGCCGCCGGGGGTATTGCAACCCTCAAAACGAGAAAATCTCCCGCCGACGCGCCAAGTTTCGACCTTTCCCTGGGGAAAAGCAAGCCTATTTGAGTTCGACCTTGGCGCCGGCCGCCTCGAGTTTCTTCTTGATGTCTTCGGCCTCGGCTTTGGAAACGGCTTCCTTGACGCTCTTGCCGCCGGCCTCGACCAGATCCTTGGCTTCCTTCAGCCCGAGGCCGGTGATGGCGCGGACCTCCTTGATCACTTCGATCTTCTTGGCGCCGGCATCGACGAGCACGACATTGAATTCCGTCTTCTCCTCGGCGGCCGCGGCGCCAGCGCCGCCTGCGCCCGGCATGGCGACGGCGACCGCCCCGGCCGCCGGCTCGATGCCGTATTTGTCCTTGAGGATGCCCTTCAGTTCGGCCGCCTGCAAAAGGGTAAGGCCGACAATCTGCTCGGCAAGTTTGTTAAGGTCAGTCATTTCGGATCTCCAGTTCGCGTTCGGTTGTTCATGATCGTTCGGTTGGAAAGTCTCAGACCGAAGGGCCTGAAACTGGTTGGGGACAATGCGTTATGCGGCCTTCTTTTCGATCGCCTCGATGCAGCCGGCGAGGTTCGCTGCCGGGGCGCCGAGGGCGGAAGCGAGATTTGCGGCCGGAGCGCCGATTGTTGCGGCAATCAGACCCAGCAGCTCCTCGCGCGAGGGCATGGACGCAAGCGCCTTGACGCCCTGAGCGTCGAACGCCTCCGAGCCCATGGCGCCGCCCAGAATGACAAGCTTCTCATTCTTCTTGGCGTATTTTTCGATGACCTTGGCCGGCGAGACCGGATCCGTGGCGTAGGCGATCGCTGTCGGCCCCTTGAAAAGCCCGGCGACCTTCTCGCCTGGCTTGCCTTTGAGCGCGATCTTGGCGAGGCGGTTCTTGACGACCTTCATGTGGGCGCCGGCCTGGCGCAGCTCGTTTCTGAGCTCCGTCATCTGCGCGACCGTGAGGCCGCCATTGCCGACCACGACGAAGGCGCTCGACGCGAACACCTTGTCGAGCCAGCCGACCGCTTCGGCCTTCTGGGTTCTGTCCATCGGACTTCATCCCTATCGGCGGGCCCGGACCATCCGGACCCTGGCTGTTATGGGGCGCTTGTCGAGATGCGGAACCAAAAAGGCTCCGCGCGAAAGCGCCGGAGCCTGTCCTAGAAGGTCAATGAAGCCTCGCTCCCTAACCGGGCGCGAACTCCGCTTTCCAACCGTCTATTGCAGGAAATTAAGTGCGGAAGAGCCCCGCACACCTGCAGTTTCGGACAGGGCGCCCGCTCCTTACGCCGAGGCGGATCGGATCGGACGGCGGGGAAATACAGGTTTTACTGCGGAATGCAAGCTCCGCCACGCTCCGGCGTCCAGCATCGGTTGATCGATTTTCTTGAAGATGCAGTTTGATATTATCTGTTTCTACGATGGCAGAGCGGCGCTTATGTGTTAAAGCGTCGAGGCGGGCCCCGCCACGGCCGAAGGGAAAGCGATCTCTCCCCCAAGCTCCCTTCGATTCTGGAGGCGGATGCGGCGCGAGCCCGTCCGCCTCTTTTTTCATGTTCACCCCGCATAAACCCGATGAGCCTTTAGATTTGGATCGAGCGCGCCAGTTCGGTCGAAACTGGCGCCATCGAGCGGCCCCGAAGAAAGGCCCGGCACTGGGAGAGAAACGATGACGTCAACCAAACCCTACGAGAACAAGATTGCACTGCGCGCTGTCGCGGCCGCCGCCATGTTCGCCCGCCCGGCGCCCCGGCGCGAAATCGCGCAATGGCCGCCGGCGGAGCCTGCCGGCCCGACGCCCGAAGACGTGTTCCCGGCTGCCCCCGGGCTCAAGAACAAAGTGCTGAACGCAGCCTGACCTCCCGTCATTGGATTGCGTCAGGGTCGATGGCCGCCTACTGACCGCGAAGCAATCTCAAGGCGCGCCGCATGACGAAGACCCGCACGGAAACCGACAGTTTCGGACCGATCGAAGTCGATGCGTCGCGCTACTGGGGCGCCCAGGCCGAGCGCAGCCGCAACAATTTCAAGATCGGCTGGGAACGACAGCCAGCCGCGATCGTGCGCGCGCTCGGCATCGTCAAGCGCGCCGCCGCCGAGACCAACATGGCGCTTGGCAGGCTCGATCCGAAGATCGGCGCGGCGATCGTCAGTGCGGCGCAGGAAGTGATCGAAGGCAAGCTTGACGATCATTTTCCGCTCGTCGTCTGGCAGACCGGCTCCGGCACTCAGTCCAACATGAACGCCAACGAGGTCATCTCAAACCGCGCGATCGAATTGCTTGGCGGCGCGATGGGATCGAAGAAGCCGGTCCACCCAAACGACCACGTGAACATGAGCCAGTCGTCCAACGACTGTTTCCCGACCGCGATGCACATCGCCTGCGCCGAGGAAATCCATCACCGCCTGCTGCCGGCCATCCGTACCCTGAGGAATGCTTTGAACGACAAGGCGGAGGCGTGGAAGGACATCATCAAGGTCGGCCGGACGCACACGCAGGATGCGACGCCCCTCACGCTCGGCCAGGAGTTCGGCGGTTACGCCAAGCAGGTCGAAAACGGCGTCGCGCGCATCGAGCAGACCATGCCCTCGCTTATGGAGCTGGCGCAGGGCGGCACTGCGGTCGGCACCGGCCTCAATGCTCCAAAGGGCTTTGCTGAAATGGTCGCCGACAGGATCGCCGCCATCACGCAGCTGAAATTCACCTCCGCGCCGAACAAGTTCGAGGCGCTGGCCGCCCATGATGCGATGGTGATGAGTCATGGGGCCATCGCAACGGT
>CAYTVQ010000214.1:0-4699 GCA_964441615.1 uncultured Caulobacterales bacterium
CCCAATAAACTCAGTCAACCAAATGTGTCCCACCAAGGCGTAAGCAACTGAAAATGCTCGATTGTGGGGGTCCTCTTCCGGGCACCACATTGCATTATTGATCGCCTTCCCAGGCGATGAAGAGTCGAGCGTCTCGATGTTCCCCCAAGCCCAGGGGAGGGGGTCGTGCGAGGCGAGTTGGATCACTGACCGACCGGATCCTTCAGCTCCGCCAATCAATTGCGCACGCCGGCGGCATGGCGAATCTGATCGCAGCCGGGTCGGGTCTGGGGCCGGTGCTCGCCGGCCTCATCTTCGATCGCTATGATTCCTGCGGCCCGTTCCTTGTACTCTGTCGCGAGCGCGCTCATCATGAGCCCTGGCTCCTATCCTGACGGGACGCGGCGCGTTGCGCCCGCAGCGGCGCCTGCGGCGGCTTGAACGAGCCGTTCAATGACGGAGGAAAATTTCTTTCAGGACCACCGCCGTCAGCGAAATGGCGACGCCGAGCCCGGTGTAGAAATAGCCGCGACCGGGGGCGGCGAGGCGCGCGTGCCAGCCGAGGTGGAAGATGGTGACATAGAGAAGGCCGCCGGCCGCGAGACCGATCATCGCCGCGAGATTGATGTCGCGGCCCGGCCAGACGAAGGCCATGATCGCCGCGCCGGCCACGGTGGTGACCGAAGCCGCCAGGAACGCCCAGAACGCGGCGACGAGCTTTGGCATGCCGGTTTCACGCGCGAGGAAATAGGCGATCACCGCTTCCGGGATTTCATGCAGCAACAATCCGAAGGTCGCGATAAAGCCGGTGATCGCGTCCTGGCGAAACGTCGATTCATAGGCGAGACCGTCGATGAAAGAGTGAGAGCCGAGTGCGAGGATCGAGGCGTAGCCGATGGCGATGTCGCGTCCGTTGACCCGCTTGCGCGACATCTGGCTGAAGGAGAGGCTGATGAACGCGACGCCGAAGAAGCCGGCGGCGATCCAGATGAGGGCGTCCATTGGCGCGCCGGAGGGCAGCTCCGCCGAAAGCTCGAAGGCGTCGGGAATGAGATGAAGAAATATTGCAATCAGGAGGAAGCCCAGCGCGAAGGCGGAGAAGTTCGGACTCTGGCGCCGGCCCCAGTCGCCAACGAAAACGACGGACGCCAGCCCCAGCGTGCTCAGCGCAGCGGCGATCAAGGAGGCGACGACGCCGTCCAGAGATCCGGTAGTCAAATCCACGTTGCCGTCCCCTCGGCGACCGACCGGCGATCGGGCCCCTACTTGTCGCCAATACCTGCATTCATAGCAACAGGAACGTGATTGTGTAACCGGCGGGCGGCATCGCCGGGTGGCGGGTGTAGCCTTGCGGCAACCATCGAGTTTTACGCCAAAACTGGGTGTTCCTGAGCGCTCGCTGGGCAGGCGTCTTGCTCTTCCGCCCGACGCAAGCATAGTCACGGCGTTGCAATTCGGCATCGGCGTTACTCTGTAGCGAAAGCGGCTTTCAAGGCGGCGAGTGGCTCATCATCATCACGATCACGCCCACGGGGACGGACATGGTCGGGAGCGAGCGCCCGGGGATGCCCACGGGGGCGATCGCGGGCATGGCCTTGGCCACGGGCATATCCACACCAGCGACACCAACAGGCTGATCGGCGCCTTCGCGGTCATTCTGATCTTCATGATCGTCGAGATCGTCGGCGGGCTGTTGTCCGGCTCCCTGGCGCTCCTCGCTGACGCGACACACATGTTCGCCGATGCTGCGGCGCTTGGCCTCGCCGCCAGCGCCCACATTATTGCAAGACGGCCGCCCGACAGGCAGCGGCACTTCGGCTATCAGCGCATGCAGGTCCTTGCCGCCTTCTTCAATGGGGCCACGCTGGTGTTGTTATGCGCCTGGATCGTGATCGAGGCCGCGCAGCGCCTTGTCGGACCGAAACCGGTCGATGCCGACCTGATGCTCAAGGTTGCGATCGCCGGCTTCGTCGCCAATGCGATCGCGTTTGCGATGCTGCAGTCGTCAGGCTCCCGCAATGTCAATGTCCGCGGCGCCCTGCTCCATGTCGTTGCTGACCTCTTAAGTTCCATAGCGGCCATCGTCGCCGCGTTGCTGCTGAAGACGACCGGAGCGCTTTGGGTCGATCCGCTGCTTTCGCTCCTCGTCGCGGCCCTCATTCTCAACTCGGCGATCCGTCTGCTGAAGGAAACCGGCCACATCCTGCTCGAAGGCGCGCCGAAGGGCATCAATGTCGATGAACTGGCCAAGGGCGTTAAGGCGTCGGCGCCCGGCGTCAAGGACGTGCACGACATTCGCATCTGGCAGATCACCCCTGAATCCACCAGCCTCACCCTGCATGCGCGGATTGGCGACGCCGCTGGGGCCGAGGTCGCTCTCGACAAGATCAAGGCCTATCTCGAGAAGGAGTTCGGCATCCGCCAGTCGACTGTTCAGATTGAAATCGGCGATGATTGCCCGGATTGCGAGTCGGCTAATGAGGCCTCTGTATCGGCCCTGGAGCCGGCGTCTCCACGGCAGGCGTCGGCCGCCGAATGTCATGCCCACGGCCACGCGCACGCGCATGGCCGTGCTCAGATCGCCTTGCAGAAATAGCAGTGGGCGTGCGACGCGTCACGCCCGCCGGGTGACGCCGCGCGCGTTCATGCGCCATGACCGTCGTGGTCCGGGGAGGGCAGCGGCCTGCGCCGCGACAGGAATTTTCGCAAGACGCGCGGATGCGGCGATCAAGGCCGCCAGCACATAGAAGCCGTCCCACATCTCCATCGAAACGGCCGCGCCGCCGACACAGAACACGGCAAGCGAGATCTGGGCGTGATAGGCGAAGGGCGCGATCCAGGGATCGACGCTCGGGTCTGATTTCAGCTTCTGCAGTCGCAGCGTGGTGACGAACGCTGTTGCGATGATCGACAGGAACACTGCGAGTCCGATGAAGCCGGTTCCGCCCAGCACCTCGAAATAGATGCTGTGGGCGGCCTTGGCGCTTTGCGCGCGCACCGGATCGACCGTCGCGGCGATCTCCTTCTCGTATGAATTACGCAGCCCCGCGCCGGTAAGCGGGTGAGCGCGCGCAAGTTCGGCGTTGATGTGCCAGGCATCGACGCGGCCCATGAATGAGGCGTCCTGCGTGGCCTCGCCGATGCTGCTCATGCGTTCGAACCATTTGGAGGGCATGAACGCGACCGCCGGAACCAGCACGACAAGGAGTCCGGCGAGGATGACAAGCTTGCGATTGGACCGCAGCCAGAAGAATCCCGCGAACACCACCAGCGCGACAAACGCACCGCGGGAATGCGTGCCCAGCACGGCGATGATCCCCAGCACGAAAAGGGCGAGCAGCCCATGGCGCACGATCGCGCGCTGCGCCTGCGTTCTCAGATAGAGGATGAGAGGAAGGACGGTCGCGAGCGCTGTTCCGAGATGGTTGTTGTCCTCGAGGATCGTGTTGGGCAGACCCTGCACGCGATACTGCCCGAGCGTCACCAGCGTAAAAAGACCGCCCTTGATGGCGAAATATCCGATGCCGATGACCAGCATCCACAGCAGGGCGTGGAATTTCAGCCGGTCGGTTGCGAGCTGGATGCAGACAACAGCGAAGAGCAGCGTCTTCACGAACTGGTCGAAATAGCGCAGCGAGTCATCGGGGCTTAAGGAAAAAATTTGCGACACGCCGAGACACGCCGCAAAAGCAAGGAACAGTCCTGTCAGCGGGTCAAGCCTGAAATGCCGGAATGCGCCGGAGAGGGCGATGGCCGCCAGCGTCACGGCGGCGATCAACAGGTTGAGCTGGAGGCCGAAGACGCCATAGGCCATCTGATGCGGCGTCATCAGCGAGAACCACGCCCAGGCGAGAACGCCGACAAAGGGATAGCGCAGCGTCGCGGCGAGCACAGGAACAAGAAAAGCGAGAAGGAGAAGGTCGCGCATCCGGAAATTCGTCCGCCGGCGGGCGGCCCCGCCAATCTGACATCATTATGAAGCAAGAAAGCGGCCAAGGCTTTAAGGTTCGGCTGCGGCCCAATGCCGTTAACCTTGAGCCGGCGCGATCTATGAGCAGCCGGAAGACGCCCCGCAGCTGTCGCAGCGAAGGCAGGTTCCGGTCCTGACAAGCGTGAACTGGCCGCAGTCGCCGCAGGCGTCGCCCTCATAGCCGCGCGCTCTCGCCTGGCTCGCCCGGGATCCGGGCGATGCGAGACTGCCGGGCTGCGCCTTCTGGTTCACGGCTTCGGCCAGCTTGGCGATCTGCGCCTCAATCTCGGGGGCGAGATGCGCGCGTTCGACGCGCCCGATTTCCTCGCCATCGGCGTCCTTGCGCAGGCGATCGAAATCGCCGCCGCGCAGGACCACGAGATTATCGGTGACTGTCGATCGCGAAAAGCCCTTCGAGATGAGCCGGTTTGCTTCGGATTGAGCCTTTTCGCGATCGACGCCGCGCCCGATGGCGTCGACGGCGCTCTCGTTCGGATCGACATGGGCGAGATCCTGCCGGCCGAGATAGGAGATCGCGAGTTCACGGAATATGTAGTCGAGGATCGAAGTCGCGTGACGGATCTGGTCGTTGCCCTGCACCGGGCCGGACGGCTCGAAGCGCGTAAAGAGATAAGCGTCAACGAACTCCTCGAGCGGCTCGCCATATTGAAGGCCCAGCGAACCCGCGATTGCGAAATTGTTCATCAGGCTGCGGAAGGCTGCGCCTTCCTTGTGCATGTCGATGAAGAT
>CAYTVQ010000215.1:0-4678 GCA_964441615.1 uncultured Caulobacterales bacterium
AAGGTCCGAAGCGGGCGGGCCGGGATTTCGGACTGACGCTTGCGCTCGGCGGCGCCGGCATCACCCTGCGCGACCTCGCGACGCTCTATGCCGGCCTCGCCAATGACGGCGCCGCCGCGCCGCTGGTCTGGCGGGCTGAAGACGAGGGCGGCGAGGCCCATGGCTTCCAGATGTTCTCGGCCACGAGCGCCCACCGCATCCGCGAGATTCTTGCAGAGGCGCCGGCGCTCGAAGGTCGCGCGCCCTCGCGGCTTTCGCAAACCGCGCCGCGCGTCGCCTACAAGACCGGCACGTCTTATGGCTATCGCGACGCCTGGGCCGCGGGAACGGCGGGCGCCTACGCCGCCGTCGTCTGGGTCGGCCGCGCCGATGGCGCGCCGCGGCCTGGCGAAACGGGGCGCAAGGCGGCTGCGCCGCTGCTCCTCGACCTCTTCGATCTCATCGCCCGCATCGATCCAACCGCCCCCCTCGGCCAGGAGCAGCGGACCGAAGACGCACGGATTGCAGTTGCGCGCGTCGCCGCGCCGCGGCGCAAGTCCCCGCCCGAGATTGTCTTCCCGCGCAACGGCGTTGAAATCCTTTCAGGCGGAGAACGCGGCGTCGTGCTCGCGGCCCGCGGGGGCGCTGGCGGCTATCAATGGTATGTCGCGGGCGAGCCGGTCGCATCAGAGGCGACCAGCGGCAAGGCCGTCTGGCGGCCTGCGGCTCCCGGATTCTATGATGTCGTCGTCGTCGATCGGGACGGCCGTTCGGCGCGCGCCAAGGTTCGCGTCGCCGCCGGATGAAGCGGCGATCCTTCCTGGCCGGCGCGGCGGCGCTCCCCTTCGGCCCCGTCCGGGCCGCAACAGCGATGGGCGGCGGGAGCTTCACCCATGATGGCGACGAGTTCCGGCTTGTCGATGTTCTGGCGCCGGCCGGGCCCGAACCTTACGCAGCCGAGTCGGGAGCGGCGCTTCAGCGTATCCTCGGCCGCGGGCGGCTCGATCTTCAGGACAAACTGGAAAGCGATCGCTGGGGCCGGCGCGTCGTTGCGGCTGCTGTCGAGACGTTGGAAGGCGTTCAATCCGTGCAGGAATTATTGCTGCGCGAAGGCGCCGCCCGCGTGCGTCCGGAAAGCCGGGACCGCGCCTTCATCGCGAGGCTGCTTGCCGCCGAGAGTGCGGCGCGCGAGTCCTCACTTGGGCTCTGGGGCCGCCCGGCCTATGCGGTCCGCGACGCGGCGACCCATCGTGCGGCTGGCGCCTTCGATCTGGTCGAGGGCGCGGCCGTCGCCGCGTCGATCCGCAAGGGCAGGGCGTATCTCAATTTCGGCGCCGACTACCGGACCGACGTGACGGCGACTGCGAATTCAAGTGACGCCCGCCGTTGGAAGAAGGAGGGCCTCGACTGGTCAGGGCTCGCCGGTGTTCGTCTGCGCATTCGCGGCTATGTCGCCTGGATCAACGGTCCCTCGATCGAGGTCACGCACCCGATGCAGATCGAGAGGCTCTCCGCAGAGGCTCTCCGCATGGAGAGTCTCGAACCCTTGAGGCAGAGAGTTAAATATTATTGACATAATGTTTGGTTTTTTATACATGCGGCTAGCCTGCTGTCAGAGGAGAAAATGATGTTGGCCCGCGAGCGGTTTGCATGGGTTTGGATGACGTCCCTCATCGGCGTTCTTGGCGGCTACTTCTTTGCTCTGAGGTCGATGGACGCCGCGGCATTGGGTCATGCGCAGCAGATTGGTCTGCTGGCGGCTGCACTCGGGTCGCTCGGCGTTATCGCGCTCCTCACGCGTCTCCTGATTCGCGATCGAGGAGAGGACGCCGGAGTCGACGAGCGTGACCGCCTGATCGAGCACAAGGGGGCCGCCGCCGCCTATTATGTGCTGGTCGCCGGCATGATCCTGGTCGGCTGCGTGATGCCGTTCGGCGCAACGGGCTGGAAGATCGTGCATGCCGCCGTGCTCGCCATCGCAGTCGCCGAGATTGTGCATTACGGCATGGTCATTGTCGGGTATCGCGCGGGCTGGCGTGCCTGACAAGCGACTGACCAATTGCATCCGCACCTTGCGTTTTCATGCGGGCGAGATGACTCAGGCTGAACTCGGCCGCAGGGTAGGCGTGACGCGCCAGACCATCGCCGCGATCGAAGCCGGCAAGTATTCGCCGACTCTCGAATGCGCCTTCCAGATCGCCGACGTGTTCGGCAAGCGGCTGGACGAGGTCTTCGCGTGGACCTCGCATTGACATCTTACAGTCTGGAGCGCCGCGTCGTGATTCACGGCGCTCGATCGGGTTTTGATTGTCGCGGCGCTTTCGCGCAAACCACTTTTGCGCACGCGGCTCTAGCTAGCCTAGTGACGGCCGCGCAGGCTCGCGCGCGCCGATTCGATCTTCTTGCGCACGACAATCGGATCATCGAGGTTCGGCAGCTCGATGACGCCGACGCCAGTGCCGCGCACCACGAGCTTCCCATATCCCAGAATGCGTCCCCAGAACGACTGGGTCAGCGTCATTTCCTCGATATTGGCAAGGCTCACCTCCTGCGTGTTCCGGGCGATCCAGCCCGTCTTGTAGACGAGGCGGTAATTGGTGATCACGATCTCCGTGGTGACCAGATAAATGAGGTGCATCAGGAGGATCAGGAAGCCGATGGCGAAGCCGAAGCCGACTATGTACCAGCCCGTCTTCAGCTGTTCGAACGAGACCCCGCGCGCCATGATCATGAGATAGAGGGCGACGGGGGCGCAACCGACGGCGAACCACAGGACCGGAAAGAAGCTGAAGGTCCAGTTGAAATGGGCGCGGTAGACGATGTGTTCGTCACCCGCCAGCGACTTCTCGACATAGCCTGCCATTTCGAACGAACCCCGCTCGCTTCCCCTCCTCCCTATATAGAGGGCGCGGCGCAGGGCGCAAACCGTAAGGCCTTGACCCTGCGTTGAAACGGCTCGCGCCGCGCGATAAGAGGCGCCCCTGTTTCTCCCAAACAACGCCCCCGCTGGGCGCAAACGAAGGCTCGACCCCGAAGCTCTATGGCCAAATACCAGTACATCTACTTCATGCAGGGCCTCACCAAGGCTTATACGGGTGGAAAAAAGGTCTTTGAAAACATTCACTTGCAGTTCTATCCCGACGCCAAGATCGGGATTGTCGGGGTGAATGGGGCGGGGAAATCGACGCTGCTGCGCATCATGGCGGGGCTCGACCAGGATTTCACGGGCGAGGCCTATGCGGCGGAGGGCGCCCGCGTCGGTTTCCTGCCGCAGGAGCCCCAGCTCGATCCCTCGAAAACCGTTTTCGAGAACGTGCTCGAGGGCGTCGGCGAGACCAAGGCCAAGATCGACGAATTCAACCGCATCTCCACCGAGCTCGGCGAGACCTATTCCGACGAACTGATGGAAGAGATGTCGAGGCTCCAGGAGGAGATCGACGCGCTCGGCGCATGGGACCTTGAGTCCAAGGTCGAGATGGCCATGGACGCGCTGCGCTGTCCGCCGGGCGACTGGCCGGTTGACAAGCTCTCGGGGGGCGAGAAGCGCCGCGTGGCGCTTGCCCGCCTGCTGCTCTCCAAGCCCGACCTTTTGTTGCTCGACGAGCCGACCAACCACCTCGACGCGGAAAGCGTCGCCTGGCTCGAAAACCACCTCAAGGAATATCCGGGCGCGGTGCTCCTTGTGACCCATGACCGCTATTTCCTCGATAATGTCACGGGCTGGATTCTCGAACTCGATCGCGGCCGCGGCATTCCCTATGAGGGCAACTACTCGAGCTGGGTCGATCAGAAGAGGAAGCGTCTCGCGCAGGAAGAACGCGAGGAGGCGAACCGCCAGAAGACGCTCGACCGCGAAGTCGAATGGATCAACGCCTCGCCGAAGGCGCGTCAGGCGAAATCGAAAGCGCGCTTCAAGGCCTATGACGAATTGCTGGCGAAAGCAGGCCGCGAGGAGATCACAACCGCGCAGATCCAGATCCCCGCCGGCCCGCGTCTCGGCGGCGTCGTCATCGAGGCCGAAGGCCTGACCAAGGCCTATGGCGACAAGCTTCTCTTCGAGGATCTCTCCTTCAAGCTTCCGCCCGGCGGCATTGTCGGCGTCATCGGGCCCAATGGCGCGGGCAAGACGACGCTCTTCCGTATGCTGACGGGTCAGGAGAAGCCGGACGGCGGATCGCTGCGCGTCGGCGATACCGTGAAGATCGGCTATGTCGATCAGAGCCGGGACTCCCTGTCGCCGACGAAGAATGTCTGGGAGGAGATTTCGGGCGGCCTTGACGTCGTGAAGCTCGGCGAGCGCGAGATGAACTCCCGCGCCTATGTGAGCTGGTTCAATTTCAAGGGCGGCGACCAGCAGAAGAAGGTCGGCAACCTCTCGGGCGGCGAGCGCAACCGGGTCCATCTCGCCAAGATGCTGAAGGAGGGGGCGAACCTCCTTCTGCTCGACGAGCCGACCAACGATCTCGACGTCGATACCCTGCGCGAGCTCGAGCGCGCGCTCGAGGATTTCGCCGGCTGCGCCGTCATCATCAGCCACGACCGCTGGTTCCTCGACCGCATCGCCACTCACATCCTCGCCTTCGAGGGCGACAGCCATGTCGAATGGTTCGAGGGCAATTTCGCCGACTACATGGAAGACAAGAAACGCCGCCTCGGCGACGCCGCCGAAATCCCGCACCGGATCAAATACAAGCCCCTG
>CAYTVQ010000216.1:0-4667 GCA_964441615.1 uncultured Caulobacterales bacterium
CTCGCCATAGAGCTGGGCGGCGAGCGTCTTGTTGGGGGCAAGAATGAGCGCCGGGCGCTGCTGCGCCTCGATCACCTTGGCCATGGTGAAGGTCTTGCCGGTGCCCGTCGCGCCGAGAAGCACCTGATCGAACTCGCCTGTTTCGAGTCCCCTGGACAGTTCGGCTATGGCTAGCGGCTGGTCGCCCGCGGGCTGGTAGGCGGAAACGACGCGCAGGGGTCTTGAGAGTCCCCTGACGACGGGACGTTCCGGCCGGTGCGGAGTCCAAAGACCGTTCGTCGCCACCAGTAGGTCGTGGTACTGCGCGACCGCCTCGGAAAAGCCGCCCGGCGTCACCGTGGATTGCGGCGTGATCGGTTGTGAGATCGGCTTTTTCGGTCGGCGCGGCGCAGGCATGGCGCGAACTTAAGGAGAACGCCCGCCGGGGGAAAGGGTCGCTCCGACAATTGTCTCGACCGCTTTCAGCGGCGCTTCATGACGACATGGCAAAAATCCTGGCTGGATTTTTATCAGCGGGGGAAGCCCATGAGCGCAGCGAATCAACAGGGGCCGGCCGTGCCGGCGCTCACGGACCGGGGCGCGGTGCAGGGCGAGACCATCGATCCGAGCCGTGCGGCCGCAGGATTTGCGCGCTGGCGGCGCGCGCTCGCCGAAGCGCTGGGCGAGGATCCGGGCGCACGACTCGACCGTCCCGACCGCAAGCTCACCATGCTGCGCATTTTCGGTTCGACGCGGCGGCTTGCCGAACTGTGCCTCAAGCACCCGACAACGGCGGCCGACGCCATGGTCGAGGGCGCCTCTGCCGTGCTCGCGCAGGCCGCACGCGATATCGCGGCGCTGTCAGGCGGAGTCGGGGGCCCGGAGGCCGTCTATGCGGCATTTGCGCCGCTGAAAGCGCGCGCCGATATTGCGATTGCAGTCGCCGAAATCTCCGGCGCTTGGACGACGGCCGAAGCGACGGCGGCGCGCACAGACTTCGCGGAACGCCTGATCGAGACGGCCCTCCCCTGGCTGGTGCGGGGCGCCGTCAATCGCGGGGAGCTTGCGCCGCCCTCCGAAGAGGGCGCCCTCAAAGGCGTCTTCGCCATCGCTGGCGGCGATTTTGCGCATGAGGATCTCGCTCCTACGGGGCCGCTCGAATTCGCGGTCGTCTTTGACGAGCGCCGGTTCAGCGGCCCGCAGGCGCGCATGGCTGAACGCGGTTTCATGCGCATCGGCGCCGAGCTCAAGGAAGCGATCGAGGGTCGGACCGGGGATCATGCGCTGTTCCAGATGAAGGCGCCGTTTGGAGCCGGCGTCGGCGGGGTCGGCTTCATGGAATCGCGCGCGCGCGTGCTGCACAGGCTGGCCGATCCGCAGCAAGGTCCATTGCGGGCATGGCTCGCGACGGCGCGGGTGGTTGCAGGCGACCGCAGCGCCGGGGGCGCTTTCATGGAAGAGATCGAAGACCCTGTCTGGAGCGGCGGATACGAACGCCGTGACGTTGAGCGCTCCCAGGACGATCCCCGCAACGCCTTCCGTGCGGTCGCCGATGTCTTCCGCTTTGCGTTCGGTGCCACCCGACCCGTTTTTCGCACCGCTTCCGCCCGCACCGTATTCGAGACCGCCGCGGCTTCCGGCAATTTTCCGCGAGACCTCGCGGCGCGCCTGATCGCCGGCGAGGAGTTTGCACAGGCGCTCGTCGCGCGCCTGCAGTTAATGAAAGGCGGCGGCGCGCTCAACGCGCTGCGTCCGGATGAGGAGGAAGCGCTGGCGCGCCTGTGCGGCTTCGCCTCCGGCAAGGTGCTGTCCGCCGCCCTCGAAGGTTTTTCAGCCGATGCGCAAAACACGCTGTCGCTGATTTGCGACGGTCCGCTTGCCGAGTTCGAGCGCTACAGGCCGGCCGGCAATCACGACGACATCGACAAGCTTGAAGATCTCGGTTTCAGAGACGGTGCGCAGCTCTCGGGCCTT
Organism: uncultured Caulobacterales bacterium; assembly: GCA_964441615.1. Taxonomy (GTDB): domain Bacteria; phylum Pseudomonadota; class Alphaproteobacteria; order Caulobacterales; family Parvularculaceae; genus Amphiplicatus. The sequence goes on from CAYTVQ010000216.1 coordinate 1,954, forward strand.
GCGGAAAGCTGGGCGGGACTTGCGGGCGCAGCGAAAGGCGAGCGCTTTGCCGCGGTGGCGCCGGGCCTACTGACCGCCATTGGCGAGACCCAGCGGCCCGACCAGGCTGTTCGGCTGCTTGACGATATGCTGCGCCTTGGCGATGCGAAGCCGCTCCTGCAGTCGCTGAAGGCGGAGGGTCCTGCGCGCAACGCCGTGGTCGACGCCCTCGGCTGCTTCGGCGAGGCGACAGGGCCGTTGACGCGGACGCCGCAGCTGATCGGCGAGTTCTTTCATGAGCGCGGCGGCGAGACGCCCGCCTCGGGTCCGGAGTGGGTCGCGCGTCATTCGCCGCCGAAGGGCCCGGAAGGCGTCGCGGCGATTTCGGCGTGGCGGCAGGAGAATATTGCGCGCGTTGCGCTTTGCGCCGCCGCCGGCGCCGTCCGCTTCGACGCCGCGGCCGATGCGCTCGCGGCGATCGCTGGGGCAGCGCTCACGGCGACCTTCGAGGCGATGCGCGCCGAGACAAATTGCGGGGAGGGGCTCGCGCTTTATCTGCACCAAACTTCAGTGACCGGATTTCCCGGCTCGCCGACCTCATTCGGGTTCATCGCCGAAAGCGGCGCAGCGGAAGCCAATGAAGATTTCGCCCATAGGTATGTGGCGGCGGTCGAAACGTTGGGCGCCGGGTTCTTCTCCCTGGCGCCGGATATCTCGAGACGCCCCGGGGGTCCCGCCGCGCCAGTGACGCCGAGCGCGGCCGCGTTCAAGTCCTACATTCAGTCGGAAGCGGTTGCCCTGGATCAGGTGGCGCTCGCACGCACCACCATCATCGCAGGGTCGCCCGCGGCCGAAGAGGCCGGACGCAGGGCCCTGCACGCCTGCGGCGCCTCCGCGCGCCGCGCCGACATTGTGCTCCGAGATCTCGACCGCGCCCGCGCGCAGCGCCTGCGCCGCGACAAGTCGGGCTCTGAGTGGGACTTCATGACGGCGGAGGGGGGTCTTGCCGATGTCGATCTGATCATTGGGGCTCTGATCTTCCGGCATGTCGCGGCCCTGCCGGCTCTGCATGACCTGCCGGCGGAGGAGGCGCTCGACGCCCTGGCGCGCAGCGGATTCCTTGCGCCGTCAGCGGCCGAGACGCTGAAATCGGGACGCGCATTCTGGCGGCGGCTTGCAGCCGCGCGCGCTCTCGCCCGCTGGAGCGATCCGCAGCGCGAGCCGGTCAGGAGCCGGTTCGCCGCACTTCTCGCGCGGGCGGCAGAAGTCGATCGTTTCGCGCTCGTGCGCCCGCTGATGCGAGGATATGCGGACGAAATCAGCCGCCTCTACTCGCAACTGGTGCTAGGACGCCCGACCCTCGCGGCGGTCGGCTGAGATTCGTTCAAGGACGAAGACCCGCAGCGCCGACGCAAGTCCGGGCGCAGGTGTCTGCTTCAGGCGCAGATCATCAACTTCTGCGATTAAAACCTGAAGTGAACGCCCCTCGGCGGCGGCGATCGACTCGAGCGCGTCCCAGAACGGGACTTCTAGGGCGATCGAAGTGCGGTGCCCCGCAAGGGCGATCGAGCGTTTGCGCAAGGGATCAGCAGTCTCGGCGTCAGGGCCGATCCCTAACACCAACCGCTCACGGCCGAAATCGGTCCTACGACTTGGTCCAGTTATCGAGGCCGTGGGCGCGGATCTTGGAGGTCGCCAGCGTCACGCCATCGATGATGCCGGCCATGTGTGAGACGGCTTCATTGTCAGAGCTGGCGAGATCAGCGCCTAACGCCTTGTAGAGAGCTTCGACATCGACGTCGTGCTGAAACATGAACTGCGCCAGAAGGAGCCGCACCTGGCTCGGCGATTTGGAGTCGGACATGGGTGTACCCTTTAAACCTCACGAACGGACGGCGTTAACGAACCGCAATCTCTATCCGTGAAGCCAAGAGCAAGAATGAGTCCAGAGCAATGCGTCTAACCGGACGAAGCACGGTCCGGGCGTCTGGCCGCTAGCCGCTGAACCGTCGCGCCGCCCAGTAGCCGGCGGCGGCCGCGAGCGCGCTGGCGAAGGACCCCCAGGCCATATCGGGCGCGGCGACCTGCAAGTCCCAGCCCCTCAGCGTCGCCAGGTTGGTGAGGTCATAGGTTCCATAGGCGACAAGACCGAGGGCCGCGCCGTTGGCGAGGGCGGCAAGAAGCCTCCCGCGCGAAAGCGCAGGGGCTATCGCGAAATAGGCGATGCCGGTCACATACAGCACGTAGAACGTGAACGCCGCTGGCCAATGGATGTCGAGCCGCAGAAGGTCGCCAATGAGCGGACGATAGAGATACGGGCCTGCCAGGCTCAGCCAGATCGCGTCAGCAAGGGCGAACATGATGGCTGCGGCGATCCAGGCGATGGCGAACGTCATGTCCGCCATACGCGCTCGCCGCTGCGCCGGTTCAACACCTCCCAGCGCGGTCCGGATTATTCCGGGCCGAGCATCTTCTCGGGTCTCACGATTGCGTCGTAATCGGCGGCCGGGATGCCGTCCCGGATCGCCTCCTCCCGGAGGGTCGTGCCGTTCTTGTGCGCGGCCTTGGCGATCTTCGCAGCCCGGTCATAGCCGTATTTGGGCGCCAGCGCGGTTACGAGCATCAAGGAACGCTCCAGATTGGCCTTGATGTTGTCTCGCCGCGGCTCGATGCCGACGACGCAATGCTCCGTGAACGAAATGGCGGCGTCTGCGATGAGGCGCACGGACTGCAGA
>CAYTVQ010000217.1:0-4631 GCA_964441615.1 uncultured Caulobacterales bacterium
GGCACCGACGGGAGCCAGCGCAGCTCGCGCCGGATCTTCTCGATGTTGACCGCCCGGCGCCGGATGTTGTCGATGTCGCGGCGCATGTCCTCCATTTCGGACTCGCGCGCCATCTGGTCGAAGGCGTTGCGGAAATCCTGCGCCATGCGCCGCGCCTTTCCAGCCCAGCGGCCGGCTTCGCGCATCAGCCGCGGCAGGTCCTTCGGCCCGACCACGATCAGCGCCACGACCGCGACGACGATGAGTTCGACAAATCCGAATTGCGGAGTGAGATTCATGAGCCGCCCATCGGGCGCGCGCTATTCTGACTTTGCGGCGTTCTTGGCGTCAGGGGTCGCGGCCGGACTCGCCGACTTGTCATCGAGCTTCTTGTTGTCGTCCTCTGCGAGGCCTTTTCTGAAGGCCTTTATCCCCTTGGCGAAGTCGCCCATGAGCTGCGTGATCTTGCCCCCGCCGCCAAAAAGAAGGAGCGCGATCACAAGGATAATCAGGATCTGCTGCCAGCCGACCGACATGGGGCGCCGCCTTTCGAAACAAGGCTGATGTTAGCCTTCACCGCGCGGACGCGCAAACTCCGTTCGGTCAATCGCCTGCGGCCTTATCGTCATCCGAGTTGAGAAAATCCAGCGCAAATTCCGAGTCTCCCGCCTCATCGTCCTCATCGTCCTGCTCGGTTGCGCAGATGTCGCGCGGGCTCGGCACGGCGAATCCGGGCGGCAGGCGGGCGTCAAGAAGGCCGGCAGCCTTAAGGTCGCTCATGCCGGGCAGATCGCTGACGCTCTCCAGTCCGAAATGCTCGAGAAACGCCTCGGTCGTTGCGTAAAGGACCGGCCGGCCCGGCGCGTCCTTGCGGCGGCCGCGGAGCGCGACCCAGCCGATGTCGAGCAGCATGTCGAGCGAGCCCCTCGAGACGGCGACGCCGCGCACATCCTCAATATCAGCCCGGGTGCAGGGCTGGTGATAGGCGATGATCGCGAGAGTCTCGAGCGCGGCGCGGCTGAGCCTGCGGGGATGGGTCTGCTCCGTCTCCAGAATATGCGCAAGGTCGCTTGCGGTCACGAAGCGCCACTTGCCGGAGACCCGGACAAGCTCGACGCCCCTTCCCCGGTAGGCCTCGACCAGCGTGGCGATCGCGCCTTCGATATCGGCGCCGGCCGGAATGCGCGCGGCGATCGTGGCCTCGTCCAGAGGCTCGGCCGCGGCGAAGAGCAGCGCCTCCACCATGCGGACATGAACAGCGCGCTCTTCCTCGGTAAACGCCGGGGCTGACTGCGCCTCACACGGCCCGCGACTCTCTTCCGAACCTTCCGTAGGCATCATATCCGCCGCAAACTCCTCGCGCAGGACCGCCTGCGCCTCCCGGGCGTCAAGGCTCTTCAAGACCCGGCCGCCGTCATCGAACGCCGTCATTTCGCGCCTCTCTCCGCCGCCGGGGATGCCGGCGCATCGCGGCCTCTTACATAGATTGTCCCGAACGGCTCCAGCTGACGGATATCGAGACGGCCATCCTTGGCGAATTCAAGTGTCGCGTTGAACGCGCTCGCGATAACGGAGGAGGCCGGCGCATCGATTTCGCGGGCCGGGGCCAGCGTGCGGAAATCAATCCATTCCGGGATGGCGCCGAGGAGCCGCGAAATGCGCGCCCGCGCCTCTTCTATCGAGAAGACCTTGGGCGGCTCGACCTTATAGGTCTTGTCGACCGCCGCGATCCGCTGGCGCGCATAGGCCTTGAGGAGCTCGATCAGATCGGCATGCCACGCCGTCTTCCGTCGCACGCGAACGCCCTCGGGCATGCCGCGCGGGAAGACGTTCACGCCCAGCTGGGGCAGATGGAAGATCGCCTCTGCGGCCTTGCGCATCGCATCGAGGCGCTGAAGCTGGAACGCGAGGCGCGCCGCCATTTCATCCGCGGTCGGCTCATCGCCCGCGAGATCGGCGACCGGCAGGAGCAGCCTCGACTTCAAATAGGCGAGCCAGGCCGCCATCACCAGATAGTCCGCGGCGAGTTCGAGATTCTTCACCTTCGCGGCTTCGACAAAGGCAAGATACTGCTCGACAAGCGCGAGCATCGAGATCTTGCGGAGATCGACCCGCTGGGTGCGCGCAAGCTCCAGTAGGACATCGAGCGGCCCTTCAAAGCCGTCGAGATTGACAACGAGGCCCTCGATGTCGGCGGCAGGCGCTCGCGCCGGCGCATCGAAGTCGTCCTCGACCGGCGGCTTCTCCATGGCGACGGCGTCAGTCATGCCGCACCCTTGCGCCGATTCTTGAGCCGCACTGGCGGGATTTCTCCCCAGCTGTCCCGCGCCCGCGCATCAGGCCGCCGCCTGATGGAGCATGTCCGCCAGGCGCTCATAGTCGGCGGCAAGGTCCGACGCCCGGCCCTTCTTCCGGCGCGACAGCGCTGCTTGCGCGCGCTCTGCGCCCTTTCCTTCCAGGGCCGGCACGGTCCGGGCGGTCGCTATCCGCTCCTCGAGCGAATAGTTGCAGCACAGCGCAATATCGCAGCCCGCGGCGAGCGCCGCACGCGCGCGATGCGCCAAAGGCCCGCCAAGCGCGTTCATCTTGAGATCATCTGTCAGCAGAAGACCATCAAAGCCGATCTCTCCACGGATGACATCGCCGATGATCGTTGGCGACAACGTCGCCGGCCGCTCGGGATCAAGCGCCTCGTAGACGACGTGCGCCGTCATGCCGATGGGCGCATCCTTCAGCGCGACAAAGGGCGCAAAATCGATCTGGCGCAGGTCCCGAATGGGGGCTGCAACCCGTGGCAGGTCATAATGGCTGTCGACGCTGGCGCGCCCGTGGCCGGGCATGTGCTTGATTACAGGCAGCGCGCCGCCCTCCATCAAGCCTTCCATGAGTTCGCGGCCAAGTTCGGCGACAACCGCCGGATCGAAAGAAAGGGCGCGGTCCCCGATGACGGCGGCGTTCGCTGTCGGCGCCGGCACATCGATCATGGGCGCGCAATCCACATCGACCCCAAGATCAGCGATCATGCGGCCGAGAAGAAAGGCGTTGAGGCGGGCGGCTTCCCGCGCGAGCTTCGGGCTTGAGCGCCAGAGCGCGCCAAAGGCGGCCGGCGCGACATGCGCTGGAAAGGCCGGCGGCTTCATGCGCGCGACCCTGCCGCCCTCCTGGTCGATCAGGATGGGGGCCTCGCGCCCTACGCAGTCGCGAAGTTCTTTACAAAGATCTTTGACGGCCTGCGGGCTCCCGCAGTGGCGAGCGAACAGAATGAAGCCCCACGGGTCGGCGTCGCGGAAAAACGACAACTCGTCCGCCGTCGGCCGCGCGCCTTCGCAATCATAGACCGCGGCGCTCGTCATGGCCAAGTTTCCGCGCGGCCCCGGCCGTGCGCGCCTGGCCGCAGCCGGAGCCGATCCGCCGCGCCGTCATTCAGGCCTTGCCCCAACGCGTCGTGTACTGACAGATCTTCCAATGACGCGATGATGGGTCAGCCTCCTATTTCGCTTTCACCATACAGTCTGAGCCGCGGGCCTTCAGGCCATCGCAGTAGGCCTGCGCTTCCGCCTTGGTCGCGAAAGGCCCGACGCGCAGGCGGAAAAACACGCCCTTGGCGCCGAGATCGGCGCGCTCGACATCGGTCGATCGGCCGGCCGCATAATCGCCGAGCTTGCGTTGCAGCGACGCCCACTGGGCGTCGGCCTCCGCCTGCGACTTGAACGCCCCGACCTGCACCATATGCGTGCCGCCGGCCGAGGTCGAAGGGGCCGCGGCCGCAGAGGCGGCAGGCACAGGCTGTGACTGGGGCGGGGGCTGCTGCGCTGTCGCCGCCGGCGGCGGCTGCGCCGTTTCTTCGGCTTCGAGCGCACGATCGGCTTCGGCGAGGCTGGCGATGCGGTCGGCGACTGCGTCGTCCACGATCTCGTTGGCGGGCTGGGGGGGGACGACTTCAGGTCCGGCCGGGCGCTCGAGCGGCTGTTCCGGAGCGGCGGCGAGCGTTTCCACCGGCTCAGGCGTGCCGTCGAGCCTGTCGTATACGGACTGTTCGTTGACGGGCTTGGCCCCTTCGGCGGCGCTGTTCTCGATCTTCACCGGACTCGGATCGGCGGCGATCGTGGGCGTCGAAGCGGCGACCTGTGTCCCGCTTCGGATCCCCTGTTGATAGGCGATCCAGACGACCGACGCGAACGCGCCAAGCATGACGAGGCCCATGACGAGCACGACGAGGCCCGAAAGGCCGCGCTCATTCTCTTCCTCGTCGAACTCGTCGAAATCCTCGACGTCTTCTTCAAAGCCTTCTTTTTTCGGTTCGGCGGTCATCAGTCTCTCCTTGATCCGGATGCATGTTGCTGGCCTCCGACCAATGCCGGAGGGGGAAGCTCAGTCATCCCGGATGGCGACGGCGATCCGTAACGCACGTTCTCCCCGAATCGCCTTCGGGCGCTCATCATAGCACCCGGCGCGGCCGAAGAAGAGCGCGGCGCGGAATTCCGCCTTCCTTTGTCACCTTCCTATACTCCCGGCGCGGCGCCGAACAAGCGCTCATGCTCCCTGATGGCGTACCGGTCGGTCATGCCCGCGATGTAGTCGCAGACGATGCGCGCCCTCCGGGTTGGATCCCCGGCGACGGCCTGTGACTGCCAGTCCGGAGGCAGGGTTTC